>PLLD01000160.1 GCA_003141205.1 Gemmatimonadota bacterium | reverse complement strand
TCGTCACCAAGATCCTGAAATAGGGGCCGCCATGGCAGGCAGAATCCGTATCCGTCTCAAGGCATTCGACCACGCGGTCATCGACCAGGCGTCGGCCGACATCGTGCGTACCGCCGAAAAGACCGGCGCGCAGGTGTCCGGACCCATCCCGCTGCCGACCAAGACGCAGCGCTGGACGGTGCTCCGGTCTCCGCATGTGGACAAGAAGTCGCGCGAGCAGTTCGAGCTGAAGACGCACAAGCGGGTGAT
The DNA here is from genome assembly GCA_003141205.1 of Gemmatimonadota bacterium. Classification (GTDB taxonomy): domain Bacteria; phylum Gemmatimonadota; class Gemmatimonadetes; order Gemmatimonadales; family Gemmatimonadaceae; genus FEN-1251. The sequence goes on along the minus strand of PLLD01000160.1, from coordinate 8,093 downwards.
CGACATCCTCGATTCGCGCGCGCAGACGGTCGATGCATTGACGAAGCTGGATCTCCCGGCCGGCGTCGATGTCGAAATCAAGGTCGAATAGCGATATGATCGGTATTATCGGCAAGAAGGTGGGTATGACGCAGGTCTTCAACGAGCAGGGGCAGCAGATTCCCGTGACCGTCGTTGAAGCCACGCCCAATTCCATCCTCGCTGTCACGGACCCGAAGGTGGCCGGAATGGCGCAGGTGCAATTGGGATATGGCGCGCAGCGCCTTCGGCGCGACAACGCGAAGGGGGAGAAGACCCCGCGTGGGCGTCGCGCCGGTAAAGCGGCGGTCGGGCACGCCGCCAAGGCCGGTCTCGCGGCGCCACCGACGCATCTGCGCAGTCTGCGGCTCGATGACGCGCCGGGGAAGGACGCGGAGATTCCCTCGTACAAGATCGGGGACACGGTGACCGTCGAAGTGTTCGCCGTGGGCGACCGGGTCAAGGTGACGGGGACGACGAAGGGGCGCGGGTTTCAGGGCGTGGTCAAGCGCTACAGCTTCGCCGGTGGGCCGAACACCCACGGAAATACGAAGCATCGGCGCCCGGGATCGGTGGGCGCGGGAACGGACCCGTCCCGCGTCATCAAGGGGAAGCGGATGCCCGGTCACTTCGGGGCGGAGCGGCACACGCAGGATCAGCTGCGCGTCGAGAAGATCGATGCGGAGCGGAATCTTCTGTACATCCGTGGCGCGGTGGCGGGGCCCAAGAACGGCATCGTGGTCGTACGGAAGCGAGGCTAAGGAAAACCGGTGACTGACTCACAAGCGCATCCGACCGGCGGTTCCGCCGCGGCGTCCACCGGCGCCGGGCAGCAGGCCGCCGCCTATTCGGCGCTCGGCACGCCGCGCGACCGCGTGACGCTGCCCGTGGATGTTTTCGACGGGACGATCAACACGCCGGTCATGCATCAGGCGGTCAAGGCGTTTCTCGCCAATCAGCGGCAGGGGAACGCGTCGACGAAGATCCGAAAGTACGTCATCGGCGGCAACCAGAAGCCGTGGAAGCAGAAGGGGACCGGCCGGGCGCGGCAGGGCTCCACCCGCGCGCCGCAGTGGGTGGGCGGCGGAACGGTGTTCGGGCCGATCCCGCGGAGCTACGCGCAATACGTGCCGCGGCAGGTCCGCGCGCTCGCGCGGCAGAGCGCGCTCAACACGCGTGCGCGCGACGGCGCCGTGCTCGTGATCGACGCGTTCGCGTACGATCGGCCGGAGACGCGGCGCGTGCACGCGCTTCTCGGGCGCCTCGCGCTCGTCGGGAAGAAGGTGTTGATCCTCACCGACGGGGTGAAGCGCAACGTCTACCTCAGCGCGCGGAACATTCCGTCGGTCGAGGTCATGCCCTACAGCGACGTGTCGACCTACCACATCCTGTGGTCGGATGCGGTGCTCATCGAGTCGTCGGCTCTGGGACAGGCCATGGATCCGTTGGCCGAGACCGCGCCGGCACCGTCCGAGCGCCGGGCGGCTCGGGTGGCCGCGACGCCGCCTCGACCGATGCAGCCGGCCGGCGCGAGGCCAAAGGGCGCGAAGCCGAAGGGCGCGGCGGGTCACGCAGCCGCACCGGTGCGTAATCCGGCGACGCGCGCGGCGGGGACGCACGCGACGAAGCCGACGGCGGCCCATGCGCCGAAGGCCGCCGCCAAGGGTACGGCCACGAAGGGTACGGCCACGAAGGGTACGGCCACGAAGGGTACGGCCACGAAGGGTGGGGCGAAGAAGTCCGCCGCGAAGAAGCCGGCTCCCAAAAAGAAGAAGGGGAAGTAGCCGATGACCAACCTCCATCGCACGATCGTGCGGCCGGTCATGACGGAAAAGAGCTCGGCGGCGTACCAGGAGCGGCGGGAGTACACCTTCGAGGTGGCGCCGCAGGCGACCAAGCCCGCCATCCGCGAGGCGATCCAGACGCTGTTCGGCGTCACGGTCACCGGCGTGTGGACGGCCAACGTGCGCGGAAAGACGCGCCGCGTCGGCAAATCCGTGGGACGACGCGCGGATTGGAAGAAGGCCATCGTGACGTTGCGCGACGGCGATACCATCGAAGTGTTCGAGGGCTGACGCGATGCCGATCCGGCAGTTCAAGCCAGTGACGAAGAGCTCGCGCTTCCGCTCGGTCTCGGATTTCGCCGAGATCACGCGGACGACGCCCGAGAAGTCGCTCGTCGAACCCCTCACCAAGTCGGGGGGCCGCGACAATCACGGGCACATCTCGATGCGCCGCCGGGGCGGCGGGCACAAGCGCAAGTATCGGATCATCGATTTCCGCCGGAACAAGTTCGGCATCCCGGCGACGGTGCGCGAGATCGAATACGATCCCAACCGCTCCGCCCGCATCGCGCTCGTCGAGTACGCCGATGGGGAGAAGCGCTACATCCTGCACCCGCGGGGGTTGAACGTCGGGGACACGGTTGTCTCGGGCCCCGGCTCGGATGTCCGGACCGGTAACGCGATGCCCTTGCGCGAGATTCCGTTGGGCACGGACGTGCACAACATCGAGCTCAAGGTCGGGAAGGGGGGGCAGATCGCCCGCTCGGCCGGAGCCGGAGTCGAAGTCGTGGCCAAGGAAGGGGATTACGTGACGGTGCGGCTGCGCTCGACCGAGATGCGGATGGTGCACGGGCTCTGTCTGGCGACGATCGGCACGGTCGGCAACGCGGAGCACGAGCTCCTCTCGTGGGGGAAGGCCGGGAAGACGCGGTGGCTCGGACGGCGGCCCAAGGTACGGGGCGAGGTCATGAACCCGGTCGACCACCCGCATGGTGGCCGGACGCGCGGTGGTCGCAACGTCGTGAGTCCGTGGGGCAAGAAGGAAGGGGTGAAGACGCGCGATAAGAAGAAGTCATCGCAGCGGCTGATCGTGCGTGGCCGGCGGCGTGGGAAGGCGACTCAATGAGTGGCGACTCAATAATGGCGACACGATAAATGGCACGCAGCGTCAAGAAGGGACCGTTCGTGCAGGAGGTCCTGCTCAAGCGCGTGACCGCGATGAACGCCCGCAACGAGAAGCGGGTGTTGAAGACGTGGTCGCGCGCGAGCACGGTCATCCCGGATTTCGTGGGACACACCTTCGCCGTCCACAACGGGAACAAGTTCATCCCGGTGTACGTGACCGAGAACATGGTCGGCCACAAGCTGGGCGAGTTCTCGCCGACGCGGCTCTTCCGCGGCCATTCGGGGAAGGCGGTCGACAAGAAGGCGTCGGGCGTGCCGGCGGGCGGGGCGCCAGCGGGGAAGGGCGGTCCTGGCGGTGGAGGTGGCCGTGGCTGAGTCGCGCGCCATCCAGCGATCGACGCGTCAGTCGCCCTATAAAATGCGACTGGTCATCGACCAGATCCGCGGCAAGGGCGTCAACGACGCGCTCGCGCTGCTCAAGTTCTCGAAGAAGCACGCCGCACGGCAGATCGAGAAGGTCCTCGCGTCCGCGGTAGCGAACGCGGAAGACCAGGCTCGGCGCGCGAACGACTCCGTCGATGTCGATGAGCTGTACATCACGCGGGCCGTGATCAATGAGGGGCCGAAGCTCAAGCGCTTCATGCCGGCGGCGATGGGGCGGGCGACTCCAATCATCAAGCGGACGAGCCACGTCGAGATCATGCTCGCCAGTCGGGTGGCGCGGACGGCGCCCGTGGCGCGGCGCCCGGCCAAGAAGACGACGACCGCGGCGGCGGCCACGCCGGCGCGGCGCACGAGGGCGAAGTAATGGGACAGAAGACCAATCCGATCGGCTTTCGGCTCGGCATTTCCAAGCAGTGGCGCTCCCGCTGGTACGCGGGCCGGGAGTTTCCGGCGCTGCTCAAGGAAGACGAGCTCCTGCGGAAGTACCTGAAGGCGCGCGTCGGACACGCCGCGATCTCCGACATCCACATCGAGCGCAAGCCCGGCAAGGTCGTGGTCACGATCCATACGGGTCGTCCCGGTGTGGTGATCGGGAAGAAGGGCGCGGAAGTGGACAAGCTGCGCGACGAGCTCACGCAGCTCGTCGGGAAGGAGATCGGGATCAACGTCGAGGAGATCAAGCGGCCCGAGCTCGATTCGCAGCTCGTCGCGGACAACGTCGCGAACCAGCTCGCACAGCGGATCTCCTTCCGCCGCGCGATGAAGCGCGCGGTGCAGAGCGCGATGCGGATGGGAGCGCAGGGGATCAAGATCAAGTGCGGCGGGCGGTTGGGTGGCGCCGAGATCGCGCGGGTCGAGGGGTATCACGAGGGGCGGGTGCCGTTGCATACGCTGCGGGCGGACATCGACTACGCGACGTCGACGGCGAAGACGACCTTCGGGACGATCGGCGTGAAGGTATGGATCTTCAAGGGCGAGATCGTCGACGGACGTCACGGCAAGACCTATTCGACCGGGGCGGAGCGCTAGGCGATGCTGAGTCCGAAGCGGGTCAAATTCCGCAAGATGTTCAAGGGGCGGACGCGTGGTCTGGCGACGCGTGGCAACACCGTCGTGAACGGGCATTTCGGTTTGCAGGCGCTCGAGCCCGGGTGGGTCTCGAACCGGCAGATCGAGGCGGCGCGTGTCGCGCTGACGCGGCACATCAAGCGTGGCGGCAAGGTCTGGATTCGAATCTTTCCGGACAAGCCGATCACCAAGAAGCCGGCCGAGACGCGCATGGGGAAGGGAAAGGGATCGCCGGAGGGGTGGGTGGCGGTGGTGAAGCCGGGACGCGTGATGTTCGAGCTCGAAGGGGTGACGCCGGAGATCGCGCGCCGGGCGATGGGCCTGGCGGCGGCGAAGCTGAGCGTGAAGAGCAAGTTCATCGTGCGGGAGGAGGCGCATACCGATGCCTAAGGGACTCATCGTGTCCGACGTGCGGTCGATGGCGGATGCCGACATCCGGGCGAAGGTGACGGAGCTGGAGGAGGAGCGATTCCGGCTCGAGTTCCGCAGCGCGACGGAGACGCTCGATGATCCACTGCAACTTCGGTGGATTCGGCGGGACGTGGCACGGCTCAAGACGGTGTTGCGCGAGCGGGCGCTCGGCTCGACGGCGCAATCGGATGCAGCGGACGGGGTCGGGGGGGGGGCGGCATGAGCGATGGGCAGCAAGCGGTTCCGGCGCATCGGGCGGCGGGGCACGACGCGGACCGAGGCCGGCGGAAGACGCGGATCGGAAAAGTCGTGAGCGACAAGATGCAGAAGACCGTGGTGGTCGCGATCGAGCGGCGCGTACCGCACCCGGTCTACGGCAAGATGATAGGACGCACCAAACGGATCAAAGCGCACGATGAGCAGAACGCCTCGAAGACGGGCGACACCGTGCGGGTGATGGAGACGCGGCCGCTGTCAAAGGACAAGCGGTGGCGGGTCGTCGAGATCGTCGAACGCGCGCGCTGACGGGAGAACCGAGTCGTGATTCAGCAGGAGTCCATAGTCAAGGTCGCGGACAATTCGGGCGCGAAGCGCGCCCTGGTCATCCGCGTTCTTGGCGGCACACGCCGGCGTTACGCGGGGCTGGGGGACACGGTCGTCGTGACCGTGAAGGACGCGCTCCCGAACGGCACCGTGAAGAAGTCCGAAGTGGCGCGCGCCGTCGTGGTGCGCACCGCGAAGGAGACCCGCCGCAAGGATGGGAGCTACATCCGGTTCGACGAGAATGCCGTCGTGATCATCAACGATGCGGGGGAGCCGCGGGCGACGCGCATCTTCGGACCGGTCGCGCGCGAGCTGCGCGAGAAGAAATACATGAAGATCGTGTCGCTGGCCCCCGAGGTGCTCTGACATGCGCGTGCTCAAGTATCGGAAGACGGCCGGCACTCGGCACATCAAGCGCCAGGCGATCAACCGCGAGCGCGAGGCGGTGCACGTGACGGCGGGCGACACGGTGCGGGTCATGCGCGGCGAGGACCGGGGAAAGGAAGGCAAGGTCATCCGCGTATTTCGGAAGACCGGGCGGGTGCTCATCGAAGGGGTCAACATCGTGAAGCGGCACCGGAAGGCTCGCCGTCCCGAGGAGCAGAGCGGGATCATCGAGCAGCCGGCGCCGGTGCATGCGTCGAACGTGATGCTGCTGGATCCCAAGACGGGCACGCCGACGCGGACGCGGATTCGCATCAACGACGATGAGGATCGCACGAAGGAGCGCCTGTCGGTCAAGAGCGGGGAGCCGGTCCCGCGGGCCCGGACGCGGTAGACGAGGAACCAGGGACACACGATGGCGACGACAGAGAAGGAACGGGCGGCCCCGCCGACGGACAAGAAGCCGAAGGGCGAGGGCGCCACCCGGAAAAAAGGGAAAGGGAAAGGAGCGGGCGGGCGCGAGCTCGTCGACATCCTGCCGAGCGAGCCCCATGCGGGGATCGGGCGGCCGGTGCCGGCGCCGCGGCTGCGCGATTTCTACCGGGGCACGGTGAAGCCGAAGCTCATGACGGATTTCGGATTCCAGAACGCGCACCAGGTGCCGACGCTGCGGAAGATCGTGATCAACGTCGGCGTGGGCGAGGCGATCAAGCAGCCCAAGGCGCTGGACCGCGTCGTCGACGAGCTGGCGGTGATCACCGGGCAGCGGCCCGCACGGAAGCGGGCGAAGAAGTCGATCGCGAATTTCGGCTTGCGCGAGGGGCAGGAGATCGGCGCGGCGGTGACGCTGCGCGGCGCGCGGATGTGGGAGTTTCTCGATCGCTTCATTAGCGTCGCGATCCCGCGGATTCGCGATTTTCGCGGGCTGTCGCCGCGGGCGTTCGACGGGCGGGGCAACTATTCGCTGGGGCTCAAGGAGCAGTTGATCTTCCCGGAGATCAATTACGACATGGTCGATCAGGTGCATGGGATGGATGTCACATTCGTGACGACCGCGGGGCGCGACGATCTCGCATTGGCGCTGCTGCGTGGTTTGGGGATGCCGTTCCGCGACGCCGCCGCACCAGGCGGAGCGCGGAGAGGGGGGGCGGTCGGTGGCGCGTAAGGCGATGATCGAGAAGGCGAAGCGGAAGCCCAAATTCTCCGTTCGACAGCACAACCGCTGTCAGCGGTGCGGTCGGTCGCGGGCATTTCTCCGGAAGTTCGGATATTGCCGGATCTGTTTCCGCGACCAGGCGCTCAACGGGTTCATCCCGGGCGTCCGCAAGGCGAGCTGGTAGGCCGGGGGGGGAGAGCAACGAATGACGATGACCGATCCTGTGGCGGACATGCTGACCCGCATCCGTAACGCGTGCGCATCCAAGCACCGGCGCGTCGACATGCCCACGTCGAAACTGAAGCTCGAGATTGCGCGCGTCCTGAAGGAGAACAGCTTCATTCAGGACTTCCGCACGCTGGAGACGGAGGAAGGACGCACGGTCCTGCGCCTCGTCCTCAAGTACGCCCCCGGGGGGCAGCCGGTGATTCGCGAGTTGCATCGCGTGTCGACGCCGGGACTCCGACGATATGTGGCGGTCTCCGACCTCCCGCGCGTGCGCAACGGGCTCGGGATGGCGATCGTGAGCACATCCAAGGGACTCATGACCGACCGGCAGGCACGGCAGGCGCGCCAGGGCGGTGAGCTCCTTGCGGTCGTTTGGTAGAGAATAAAAAGGTGAAAGGAGAGAGGAGATAGAGCATGTCGCGTATCGGGAAGAAGCCCGTGCCGGTGCCCCAGGGCGTCACGGTGACGGTTGAGGGGTCGATGGTCCGGGTCACTGGGCCACGCGGCGAGCTGTCGCGCACGGTCCATCGCGACATCGGTGTCGCGGTGGATGGAGCGATGGTGAACGTGACGCGTCCGTCGGACGAGCCCGAGCATCGGGCGTTGCATGGTCTGACGCGCACGCTGGTCGCGAACATGGTCGAGGGGGTCACGACGGGGTTCCGCAAGGAGCTCGAGATCGTCGGCGTGGGATACAAGGCCGAGCCGCGCCCGTTTGGGCTGCAGCTCGCGCTCGGGTTCTCGCACCCGGTCCAGTTCCGCGCGCCCACGGGGATCAAGCTCTCCGCGCCGCAACCCACGACGGTCATCATCGAGGGTGCCAACAAGGAGATCGTCGGCCAGGTCGCCGCGGAGATCCGGAGCTTGCGCCCGCCCGAGCCGTACAAGGGCAAGGGCGTCCGCTACTCGGGCGAGGTGATCCGCCGAAAGGC
>PLLD01000120.1 GCA_003141205.1 Gemmatimonadota bacterium | reverse complement strand
CCACTTGGCTACCGTGCCGAGGGGCCTCCTAACGTATTCCACTGCTTTGGCTTCCTCAAGACGGCCATAAGCGAGGCGGTAGTTCGCCTATCAACGAGCGCGCTTGCTCCCGCTGCTCATCCTGGAGCGCAGCCGCGTCGGTCAGGACCCACGCGCGGTCAGCGTCCGCAGTTCGGGCCTCTTGGTCGAGCCATACCATGACGGACGCGGGCATCACGCAAGTGGTTGAGCGCGCGATGGTGCACCGCACCAAACAGATACGCGCGAACGCCCCGCTGAAGGGTCAGACGCTCCCGGGTGTCGTACGGATTAGTGAAGGCTAGGGGGAGGTCTTTACGCTGGTCGGCATGGGCCCGGGCACCTGCACGGCGTTGAGCACTTCGCCTCCCGCCTGATCTTGCACGAACGCTACCACGGCAAGTTGGCGACGGTCGATGTGGAACGCCCGCCGCAAGAGCCAAGCCGCACCGTCACCCCACCGCTCCGCCCAGCGCGCTTCGAGCCGTGTCCGCCTGCGTGCGGAGAGTGCCCGGTTGCGCACAGCACCGCAGAAGTACCGACGCACGCCCGTCGTGACGGTCCATTGTGCGCGGAGCTCCCAGAGGGCCGCGAACATATCCTGTACGACCTCTTCCGCCCGTGCGTCATCGCGCAAGTACGCACACGCAAACCGGCATAGTGGCTCGTAGTGAGCGCGCACCAGGATGGTAAACGCCGACACATCCCCTGTTCGCACGCGTGCCACGAGCGCCTGTTCTTCGGTACGGCTCAATACCGAGGGGGACGCCGATCGGGCGTCGACGTCCAGAACAGCGGCGCGGACGGAGGACTGCGGTGCCATCGTGGCGGTACTATGGGAACGTGCTGCGATCAAAGTCAAGAGAGAGAAATCCACCGAGGGGCGGAATCTGCTTCCGACCACTATTAGGGCGTCGAGTCCAAAATCATTGTTTCATTACACGTCGGCGAGTACGCCGGCACGTTCTCAGTGTCGACCTTTGAGCGTTCCAAAGCCCAACGTCGCATGGAACGCGTGCCCGCCGCGGGGAATTAGCCGAGCGTGCCGAGCAGCCGGTCGAGCGCGGCGTAGCTCTGGTTGAGACCGTGCTCCATGCCCGAGCTCAGCATCCCGTCGCGCTCCTCCCTCGTGTGGAATAGCATCGTCGTGACGACCTTCGTGCGACCGTCGCCGAGGTCCTCGAAATTCGCGGTCGTGACTGTTACGTGGCCCGGCATGCCGTCCCACTCGAAGGTCTGCACGAGACGCGCCGGCGGTGTCACCTCCCGGTAGCGTCCCTCGAAGCCTTGGACGCCGTCGGGGCCGTGCTCGACGTACCGCCAGTGGCCACCGCGCTCGACCTCCATGCGTTCGATGACGAGCTTGTTGCCGCGGCCCCACCACTGCGCGACCAGCTTTGGGTCAGTGAATGCCTTCCACACGCGCTCCCGGGATGCGTTGAAGACACGCTCGGTGCGGATGTCGCGTTCCGCAGGGGTGGTCGTCTACGCGGTGCCGGCCGGCTCGTTCCTGAGTGCGCTCATGATTCGGTCTCCTTGGTGCGTTCGAGGAATTCGCCCAGCCGGTCGAGGCGGCCTTCCAGCATCTGCTGATACTTCGCGATCCAACCTGTCTCGTCCTGCAGCCGGCGCGGACCCAGCCTACAGTGCCGCACTCGGCCCACCTTTTCCGTAGTCACCAGCCCCGCCCCCTCAAGGATCTGCACGTGCTTCTTGATGCCTGTAAGGGTCATCTCGAAGCTCATCGCAAGACGATGCCCGGGCAGAGGGCGTGCGGACAGGCGTGCTCCCGGCGGACTGGTACCAGGCGCCGGATCATCCGGCCACTGTCGCGATCGGCAACGCGTGGGTGCAGCGGGGGTCGACGCTGATGCTGCGCGTCCCCTCGGTGCTCATCCCCGAGGAGCAGAACGTCCTGCTGAACCCGACGCACGCCGCCATGCGACATGTGCGCATCGAGCGCGTGCGCCATTTCTCCTTCGATCCGCGATTAACGCGACGCGGTCCACGGCGGTGATAAGCGCCGCCACACGGGCGCACGCGGTCGAACCGAGACCCCTCCCCGGGGCTGCCCCCCGGCCCCGTGACGTTGATCCGACTGGCGCGTATAAACTAAGCGATTAGTTTAGCATCTGCCGGTGCGCTCGTGGTGTCACGCATCCAGGAGGAAGGGATGGAAACGATTCTGCCAGACCGTGAGCTCGATCTCATGGGGGTCCTGTGGGACCGCGGCCCGTCGACCGCTGCGGAGGTGCAGGGCCATCTGACCGACGACCTCGCGTATACGACGGTGTCTATAATCCTGCGCATACTCGAGGAAAAGGGGTATGTCACGCACACGACCGAAGGGCGTACCCATCGGTATGCGGCCGCGCTGCCCCGCTCTGCGGTCGAGCGCGGCACGGTGCGCCGAGTCCTGGAACGCGTGTTCCGAGGCTCTCCATCACTTCTCCTCATGCATCTCGTCGATGCAGGGGATATTAGCCCCAAAGAGCTGCACCGCATGCGACAACTGCTCGCCGATCGAGTGGCAGAGGAACCGGTCGCGCGCCGGCCGCGCGCACAAAGCCGGAAGGCGCCATGATCGCTGCATGGATGGGGTATGTGGGACTCTTCACGGCCCTCATTGCGCTCGCTGCGTCGGGCGCCGACCGTGTCGCCGCGCTCCTGCATTGGCCGCGCCGTATCGTGTGGGGCGTGGCGTTTGCATTAGCCGTGCTAGGCCCTGTGCTCGCCCTGCGCGGCCAACCGACGTGGCCGACCACTGCGACAGCCCAACCCACCGAATCCAGCCGTTCAACCGCGTCGGCTCCCATCAGCGTTCGCCGGGTGCAGCCGGAGGAGCGCATAGGCTCTGATGTGCGCGTGAGCCAATCGCTTCTCGACAGCCTGGATATGCCGCTCATCGCCTTGTGGTTGTTTGCATCAGTCGCACTCATTGGTATGACGTTGGCTCAAGCGGTACGCCACGCGAGGGCACGGCGTCGCTGGACTCCCGGACCATTTGCGGGAGGGCAGGCGCTCGTGTCGCCCGATACAGGGCCGGCCTCCATCGGCGTGTTCCATCCCGTTGTCGTGGTGCCACAGTGGGCACTGCGCCTGTCGGAGTACGAGCAGCATCTGATGCTCATGCATGAACGGGAACACATCCGCGCTCGCGACCCACTTGTGCGTGCTGTGTGTTGGACGGTGTGCATTCTGGTACCGTGGAACCCAGTGGCGTGGTGGATGCTCCGCCGCCTCGCCCTTGCCATCGAGATCGACTGTGATGCCCGCGTGCTTCGCGAGGCGCCCGACGTGGCAGGATATGGCGGGTTACTCGTCGACGTCGGCACCCGCGTTCAAGCCCGGCATTCGTTCGGCCCCGTGACCGCGCTCTCAGAAAGTGCCAGTGCTCTCGAACAGAGAATCATCGCCATGACTACAAAGCGTCCACCACGATATCGCCGAGCGCTGGCAGGCGTCAGCCTCGTCGCGATAGCCCCGATCCTCGGCGCTACCGCGCTCCCGCATCCCGCCGCCCGATCGCTGGATCTGATATTGCCCGTGTGGCACTCCGCGCAGGCCGACAGCGACGTGGCTCGAGCGAACAAGGCGGCATCGGCCGTGCTCAACGATCTCGTGACGCTGCAGGAATCCTATTTCTCGGACTGGAATACGTATGAGCCGGACGTCACCAAGATCAGCGCCTATAAGTCCCCCAACTTTGGGGATGCCGGTCTGCCCAATCCCCGGCATGTGAAGATTCGCATTCTCGGCGCGTATCCGTTTGGCTGGAGCGCGGAGGCGACATTGCCGGAGATGCATGGCGGCTCGTGCATCGTTCTGATAGCGGCCGTGCCCCGAAGCGCGTGGCCCGAAACGGCCATGGAGCATAAGACAAGCCTGAACGAAGGATCCGCGATATGTGATGGGGATGGACAGGCGAGCGGCGTGAGTTGGGCGGCGGCAATCCAATCATTGGCAGTGAAGACATTGAAACGGCGGGCAGAACTGGAGCGGGACTTATACTGGAATACCGGCTCGTACATGGCACTCAATTTCCGCACCGGCGCGCGTGATTTGTACCAGTTCACGGTTCTCCCAGGCGGCAAGTATTATTGGGCCGCAGAGGCAACGATCAACGGCGTTCCAGGCAAGAGCTGCGTCGTCTGGACCGGTCTGACGACGGGCGCCGAGCGGCCGCCGAGCACCGCGGGGCACCGCTTAACCAGCCGAGTGCCCAACGCCCCGGTGTGCGACCCAATGTAGGAGACCATTGCCGACGTCCTGGCCCGCACGCCGTGCGCAGCAGGATTCGCGTATTGGTCTGACCCGCTTGGGACGCGTCCGGATCTGGGACGGCGCGTCCCACGAGTGGACGGTACATCGCGCTCGTCACCCTCGCGGCCAGCTATGTCCCTGCGCGCCGAGCGACTCGCGTCGACCCGCGCGCGCGCTACAGGGAGCATTGCAGAAGGCGGATATTGACGTCGTCTGGCGTCGAGCGCGGCGTCCGAAGTCGGGAAAACGTTGCTCAACCGGCCGCCGTGCAGCTCACGACGACGTTGGATCTGGTTCCGTTCGGTCTGGCGCTCGACAGCGTCCTCGCGTTGGCCGAGCAGACGAACGCCGACCTCACAGCGCTCCGCGCGCGGACTCACGCGGCGGTGGTCGACGTCCGTAGGGCCCGCGGACGATACACACCAACGTTACAGCTGAACGCGGGGCTCAGCGGGTACACGTACCAATACACCAACTCCAACGTTCTCGTCAACGCGTCCCAGCAGGAGTGGCAGCAGGAGTACACCATCTGCCTGGCGTCCGACTCCGCCGAGCGTGCCGCCAACGGGTATCCGCCCTCGTGCGGGGGCTTGCTCCTGACGCCTGCACAGGCCTCCCAGATTCGGGCGCATAATCGGGTATCCCCGTTCAACTTCACGAGCGCTCCCTACGCGATCAGCGCGACGCTGACGGTGCCGATATTCGACGGTCTCGGACGCGAGCAGGCCGTCGAACGGGCCGAGGCGGTCGAGGACGACGCACGGTACGACACTCGTGCGCGGGAGCTGCAGCTGACAGCCGATATCACGACGGCATACCATACGCTGACCACGGCGCTACGCGCTGCGCAACTGCAACAAGTGAACGCCGCGAAAGCGCGGGACGAGCTCCTTCTGGCCGAGCAACGGTATAAGGTCGGGGCGTCGAGTCTCCTCGATGTCACGGACGCGCGCGCATCGGCTGCTCGTGCTCACCGATGTCAGTCAGACGCTGCGGGAGGAGCAGCTCGCCGTTTGGCAGCCAACGGATCCGGGATCGGTCTCGTACTCGGCCGACAGATCACCGAAGCGCATGGCGGGACGTTGGTGCTCAGCAACAGAACGGACGGCCATGGCTGCGCGGCCTTGATTCGCCTGCCCTTGGGAAACGCAGCGCCGAGTGAGCCGCTCATCTCCGGCACACGCGCGGTTACACGCCCGCGATAATCACCTCAGCGAATCGTGCAGCAGAGCCGGGGCCATGCCGAAAGAACAGCGATGGCTCGGTCAGCTCCAGCTCCAGCACACACGGGTGTCCGTCAACGTCCCGAATGAGATCCACCCGCGCATACGCCGGTACCCCAAACGGAATCGCCGCCACCGCCCGTTCCGCCACCCGGCGCTCCTCCGCATCCGGTACCCGCGGCGTGATGTGCTCCGCCGCGAACAGCGCCCGCGTCGGCTCCTCCCCTCGGCGCAGCAGCGGCGCCTTCCGAATCGCGTGGCTGAACGTCCCGCCAAAGAAGAGCAGCGCCGTCTCCCCCACCGCATCCACCCGATCGAGATAGGGCTGCAGCAGGACACTTCGCTTTTCCGCCAATAGCCGCTCCGCGTGCGCGATCGCTACCGCGCGATCCTCGCGGCCGTATCGTTGCGCGCCGCGCGACCCGGCCCCGACCGACGGCTTCACCACGAACTCGGCCGTCGCGTCCGCGGCGAGAAACGCATCCAGGCCACTCGCCGCCACCCCTCCGACCTCAATGAAGGCGCTCGGCACCGCCGGCACCCCCGCGAGGGCGAGATCGGCGAGATAATGCTTATCCGTGTTCCACCGGATCACCGGTAGTGGATTCACCAGCGGCGCTCCGTCCGCCGCACGAGCCGCCCACGCCAGGAATTCCGCGAGCCGCGTCGGGTAGTCCCACGGCGACCGCAGGACGATGCGATCGAATACCGACCAATCGACCCCGCCGTCGTCCCAGTCGGGGATCGATACGTCGGCGCCCGCCTCCCTCAGCGCCGCCGCGAGCGGCTCCAGATCGTCGTCGAGGCCGCGCGCGGCACGCGCCGTCACCAGGGCAATGGCCGGTCGTTTCCGCGAATGTGTAGTCGTCACGAGGGCGCAAATTACTGCGCCTCGCGATTAGACGCCTACGTTGAGCCGGACCTCGAACGTCCGGGGACGCCCGATCGACTGGCCGCTGAAGAACGCCCCCTTCAGGATGTATTGCGCGTCGAACAGATTGTCGACGAAAAGCTCCGGCCGGAGGTTGACCCGCCCCGCGAACAGCGTGTAGCCCACCGCGATGTTCTGGATGTAGCTCGGGTGCACCTTGTACTCGGTGTTGAAGCAGAACACGCCGGTGCAATAGTTCTTGTAGCCGGGCTGGTACGTCCCGCCCGCCACGCTGCCGGTGTCGTTCGGCACCGTCCCGTCCGGCGTCAGGCCATTCGTCAGGCCGCTGCCATAGATCCCGGTCGTGCTCGCGTAAAATCGATGCGCGCTATAGAGCACGTTCCACACGCCGGAGAAGCGCTGATCGTGGTCGAGGTCGAAGTAGTAGTTGGGCGTGGCCGTCGGAAAGAACCCGCCCGTGATCGGTCCCTGCCCGTAGGCGTGGTTCAACGCCAGGTTCACGTAGCCCGACACCGGTCCTGCGGGCTGCACTTGCACGACACCCTCGATCCCCGTGATCCAGACGTGCGCGATGTTCACGTCGGTCGTGATCGTCGAGCCCGGGATCGTATTGTCGTCGATCCCCGGCGTGCTGGCCTTGTGATACGCCGACAGCTTGGTCACGACGCCGAACGGAAAGCGGTGGAGGTATCCCCCCTCGTAGAACCAATCCCGCTCCGGAAGGGTCGGCGACGTCGCAACATTGCTATCGGCTTGCGCCGTGATCGACCGCAGATCCTCGATGTTGGTCGGCACGAAGAGCCGTCCGACGTACAGGAAGAAAGTGTTCGAAGGACTCGGAAAGAAATTCAGCCGCACCCGCGGGCTCCATTGCGTCTGGTTCCCCGCGAACGGGGCGACGTGGCTATCGAAGCGGATGCCGGCCCGCAGCTCGAACCACTCCGCGGGTCTCAGGGACGTCTGGGCGTAGGTGCCGAAATCATACCCCTCGAGCCCGGACACCGATGCGATGTTCGGCTGGGCGTGCGTCGGGTCCGTCAACTCGAAGTTCTCGTTCCCTGACGTATGCGAGTACAGCAGGCCGACCTTTCCATCGAGCAGCCCCGAGAGGACGGGGAAGGACAGATCCGTCTTGACGCCGATGGTATTGAAGACGCGATCCTCGAACACGTTGCGCGGCGTGGCGGTGGGATCGTTCGCGTCGACGAAGCCGGGCTGGTCCTGTGACCCGGGCCGGTACTCCAGCGAGCCATGCCGGTAGAACGGGCCGACGAACAACTCGGCCGGCGCAGCCGACTCGTCGGTCGGCAGCTGCTCACCGAACCGGTGCCGGTACGCGAGATTGAGGAACGAGTTCTCGTCCGTCTGGTGGTCGTCGAGCACCACACCGCCGGTCGAGTCGTACGGGATCCCGAAGTGCGACGTCGAGTAGCTGCCGTCGAGCGAGAATAGATCGCGGGCGGTCGCGGCGTACTGCAGCTTGCCGAAGCCGAAGTAATCTTCGCCGTGATTGTGGAAGTTGATCGGGGCGTTGTCCGGCCCAGCCATCACCGGCTCCTGCCGCATGTCGGTCCCCTGCGCGGAGCCCGACACGAAGAACCCCAGCTTCCCTTCATTCCCGCTCACGAGCGCGGACTGGCCGAGCGCGTCGTAGGATCCGCCGTACGTCGCCTCTTCCATATGGAAAGGGGCCGCCGGGATCCTGGTTTGAATATTGATCACCGCCGCGTTCTTGCCGCCGTACTCCGCATCCCAGCCGCCGGTCTGAAAATCGATCTTCTGCGTCACGCTCGGATCGAATAGCTCGTTCAGGCTGCCCGACACGCCCGAGGGGACCGGCACGCCATCGACGTAATAGGTGTACTCGGCGTGCTGCCCGCGGATGTGGACCTCCCCCGTCGGCGCACGCGCGGCACCGGCGATGGACTGCTGGACGATTTGCGATGTGGTGGTGGTCGGCGCCGCGTGCGAATCGTTCTGGGTGTACGTCTGGTCACCCGTCCGCGTGTCGACCGACACGGGCGCCGCAGCCACGACCTGTACCGCTTCGAGGGACGTCGGTGCCGACACCAGCTGGAAAGCGACGTGTAGCGTGCCCTCCTTCACGGTGACCGGGACGCCCTTCGCGCGAAAACCGATGATGTGCACCAGTAGCGTGTAGTCACCGGCCGCGATGTCATGCATGATGAACCGTCCGAATGGATCGGTGACGGTCTTCGTCACGATGCTCGTGCCCCGCTCGAGGATGATATCAGCGCTCGGCAGCGGGCTTCCGCTGGTGCTGTCGGTGACCGTGCCGGCGATGTCGCCGGCAACGACCGGCAGACTTGCCAGCGCGACGGGGTCGAGGACGCGAGGAGTCGCCGCCCGCAGGGGCGCGACGCAAATGCACGCGGCGAGACATGCGCCGCTCAGCCACCAGCCGTGTATGATCCGCATGATGCGCTGAATGAGCGCCCTGATCGGTACACGAGCAACGAGTTTTCAACGAACGGTCGGAAATGGCCTACGAGCGGCACGCGCGATCGGTCTCTCGGCTCGCCGATACCGAATCGCGTGCGGCTCCCATAGAGTACGGAACACGCCATGGATCCTCATACCGCCACGACGCTGTTGCACCTGGTCGGGTTCGTCACCGCCCTCGCGCTGTACGTCATGCTGGCCGCCATGACTGTCGGGGCGGCACCCCCGGGCAGCGACGGACAGCGACGGGCGGACCGCATCCCGCTCGCGACCGCCGCGCTCGGTATCGTGTGGAACGCCGGAGCCCTGGTGATGTATGGTCTTCCCGGCGTCGCCACACCCGTATGGCTCCCCGTCCTGGCCTTCACCGCGCTCTATTTCCTGCCCGCGGTCGTGGTCCATTCCGCACTCACCGTCACGCCCCGCACACCAGGCCGTGCGCCGACGGCATCGGCCTTCATCGCCGCGGCATACGTGTTGAGCGGCGGAGCCGCTCTGATCAACGTCATCGCCGCGGTCCGACACCACAGCGTCCCCTCGCGCCCCGGGCTGTGGGCACTCGCTGCCGGCTACGCCGCGATCATCGGACTGCTCGTTCTCTACTCCCGCCGCCAGCCCGCCTGGCGCCGCGCGCTGCCCGTCGTCGCCCTCGCAGCGTTCGCCGCCATGGTGGTGCATCTCAGCCACCACTCCGCCACCGCCGACACCTGGCCCGTCGAGCTCCTGGGGCACCATGCATCCCTTCCGCTCGTTCTCGTCATCCTGTACCAGGACTACCGCTTCGCACTCGCCGATCTCTTCCTCAAGCGCGTCGTCACACTCCTCGTCGTAACGGGGGTGGCCGCCCTGCTCTACTCGACCGTGGTCGTGCCGGTCGTATTGCCCAAGCTCGGCGCACCCGCCGGAGATCCCCTGGCCGCCGCCCTTCTCATCGCACTCTGGGTGGGGACCGCGCTCACGTATCCCGCGCTTCGGAGCGCGGTCGCACGCTTCGTCGATCGCGCCATTCTCGGACGGTCCGATGCGCAGGCCCTGCTCAGCGACCTCGGCGCGGACACGGCAGCGCTGAATACCGAGGACGCGATCCTCGACGCCGCCTGCGCCGCCCTCGCCCCGGCGCTCTCCGCGACGCGCGTGACGTGGTCGGTCGTGGATCCGTCCGACGACGCCGCGCCCGTTGGCGGGCGCGATGCGCGGGTCCGCGTGCCCGTGATCGATTCACCGGGGTATCGCCTGACGATCGGGCCGCTGCGCGGGGGACGGCGCCTGCTGTCGGATGACCAGACGTTGCTCGAAGGGGTTGCGCGCCTCGCCGCACGGCGCATCGATGGCGTACGCGTCGCGCGCGAGCGATTCGCGCGGGACATCCGGGAGCGCGACATGCAGCAGCTCGCCACCGAGGCCGAGCTGCGCGCCCTGCGCGCCCAGATCAACCCCCACTTTCTATTCAATGCGCTGACCACGATCGGGTATCTCGTGCGCGCGGCCCCGGATCGCGCGATCGAGACGCTCCTGCGCCTCACGGACGTCCTGCGCGCCGTTCTCAAGCGCTCCGATGGCGAGTTCGCGACGCTCGGCGAAGAGATGGAGATCGTGTCGGCCTACCTGGCGATCGAGCGGGCGCGCTTTGAAGATCGGCTCGCCGTTACGATCGATGTGCCCGATGCCCTGGCGGGGCTGCGCGTTCCTCCCCTCGTGCTGCAACCGCTGATCGAGAACGCGGTCAAGCATGGGATAGCACCTCTCCTCGCAGGCGGACGCATCACCGTGACCGCGCGCACGGAAGGAGCGCCCTCCGGATCCGGCGGGTCCGGCTCCCCGTGGCTGCGCCTCACCGTCACCGACACGGGGATGGGAGCCGACCCCGCGGAGCTCTCCCGGCGCCGGCGCACCGGCATCGGTCTCACGAATATCGAGCGGCGTCTCGAGCGCCATTATGGCGCCGATGCATCGATCGAAGTCCGCACCGCGCTCGGCGTCGGCACCACGGTCGAGGTGCGCCTGCCGGCGACACTGGGGACCGCGCCACGATCGGCCACCCCGGCCCGCACCCACTCGCTGACAGCATGACCCAGTCGCTGCGCGTCATGATCGCGGACGACGAGCGTCCGGCGCGCGCATTTCTGGCGTCGCTCCTGCGCCACTGTCCGGATGTGGAGCTGGTCGGAGAGGTGGCGGATGGTCTCGCGGCCGTGCGCGTGATCGAGGCCGAACGCCCCGATCTCGCGCTGCTGGATCTCCAGATGCCGGAAGTCGATGGCCTGGGCGTCGTGCGCTTGCTCAAACGGAGCGCGCTGCCCCTCATCGCGTTCGTGACGGCGTACGATGAGTATGCGGTCCGTGCGTTCGAGGTCAACGCGATCGACTACCTCTTGAAGCCGGTCGATCCCCAGCGCCTGCGCCGCACCCTCGCGCGGGCGCACGAGCGGCTCGAGGGAACGAGTTGGCGCGCCGAGGATGCGACGCGTCTCAAGGCCGCCGCCTCGGCCTATGCGGCGCCGGGCGGCACCGTCCCCTATCTGCGCCGGGTCCCGGTCCGGCAGCGGGAAGACATTTTCCTCATTCCGGTGGAGCAGCTCGCGTCGATCGTGGCGCATGGCGAATTGCTGCGACTGACCACCGTGGCGAATCAGCGCTACACGATCACATACCGGCTCAAGGATCTCGAGGCGCGACTGGATCCCGCGCAGTTCGTGCGCCTGTCGCGCGGCACGCTGGCCAATCTCGCCCAGATCCAGCGCGTGAGCCCGATGCCCGGCGGTACGTACGTCGTGACGCTGGTGACCGGACAGGAGCTTGGCGTGAGCCGGCTCCGCGCCCGGGCGCTGCGGGAGCACCTGCTGAGACTGTGACCGGTCGACGCGATCGTCTCACCGTCGCCACCGTACCCCTCGAAACGCACCTACTACCCCACCCCGACTGCACCTCACCCCACGGCCGCCACTCGCCGCGAGTCCCGCACTCTATACTTGGGGTGTGACCGAGCGAGCCGACGCCGAGGTGGTGGTCGTGGGCGCGGGCCCGGCGGGTGCGGCCACCGCGTGGGCGCTTGCGCGCAGCGGGATCGATGTCCTCCTGCTCGATCGCGCACGATTCCCGCGCGACAAGGTCTGTGCCGAGTATTTGAGCCCGCAAGCCTCCCGCATCCTGAGCGAGATGGGCGCCCTGTCCGAAATCGAGGCGCGCGGTGCCGCCCAGCTCAGCGGAATGCTCGTGCGGTCGCCGGGCGGCGCGGAGATCCGGGGCGAATTCGTGGCCGCCCACGGCTTTCGGGGTTTTCGCGATCGCGGCCTCGCCGTCCGGCGCCCGGTGCTCGACACGATTCTGCTCGACCGCGCGCGCGCCGCCGGCGCCCGCGTGCACGAAGGGGTCCGCGTGCTGGACGTCGTCCGCACCGGCGCCCGGGTGACGGGCGTACGTGCGATCGCGGGCGGGACCCGTGAGCCGCGGGACATCACGGCGCGCCTCGTCGTGGGTGCCGATGGATTGCAGTCGGTCATCGCGCGGCGACTCGGACTCGCCCGCACGGCCCGATGGCCGCGGCGCATGGCCGTCGTCGCGCACTATCGGGGCGTCGCGGGTATCGGGCCCGCCGGTGAGATGCACGTCGACGCGCATGGCTACATTGGGCTCGCGGACGTCGGGTCCGGCCTCACCAACGTCGCCGTGGTCGTCCCCGCGCAGAGCGCCCGTCGGGGGGTCCGCGACGGGTTCATCGAAGCGTGGATCGCGGCCCGGCCCCACCTGGCCGAGCGCTTTCGCGACGCCGAGCGTGTCGCGCCGGCGCGCGTCACGGGTCCGTTCGCGCGGTACGCGACGCGCGCGTGGGCTGGTGGGGCCGCCCTCGTCGGCGACGCGGCCGATTTTTTCGATCCGTTCACCGGCGAAGGGATCTACGCCGCGCTGCGGGGCGCGGAGCTCCTGGCCCCGTATGTGTACGACGCCCTCCGCGGCACGACGCCGACGACCGGACGGCGAGAGGACGTCGCGCTCGCCGCGTACGACCGGTGCCGCCGCCACGAGTTCCGGGGGAAATGGGCGGTCGAGCGACTCGTCGCCGCCGCGGTCGCGTGTCCTCCTCTCATGGATCGCGTCGCGCGCGCGCTCGTGCGCCGGCCGGACATGGCGCACCTGTTCGTCGGCGTGGTCGGTGATTTCGTGCCGCCGCGCCAGGTGCTGCGCCCCTCCTTTCTGCTCCGGCTGGTGGCCGGATGATGCGCACGGTCGACGAGCGGCTCGTGCGCGCTCCCGTTGCGCGCATCTTCGAGCTCGCGCGCGATGTCGAGCGGTGGCCCTCGCTGCTCCCGCACTACCGGTTCGTTCACTTCCGCGAGCGGACGGCGGACGGCGGGGGAGTGGTCGAGATGTCCGCCAACCGGCCGTTCGCGGGGGGCCTCGTAAACTGGCCGACCTGGTGGATGTCGCGGATGGAGATTCAGTGGACTGGCGAAAAGGGGGTCGACCGGCCCGCGGTGCGCTATCGCCACATCGACGGGGTAACCAAAGGAATGGAAGTCGCCTGGACGTTCGTGCCCCGGCCGGACGGCGTCATCCGCGTCCGCATCGTCCACACGTGGACGGGGCCCCCCTGGCCCCTCATCGGCCCCTTCGCCGCGACGTCCGTCATCGGCCCGGTGTTCGTCCACGGCATTGCGTCCCGGACGCTGGCCGGGCTGGCCGAGGTGGCGGAGCACGACACGCGCGCGCCGACGCCGGAGCATGGCACCGAGACGGCCCGGTTGCGCGGGGCGTTGGTATGACGGAGCGGCGCCGCGTGGTCGTCACGGGTATCGGCGCGATTACGCCGATCGGCCTCACCCGCGACGGGCTGTGGGAGGGACTACAACGCGAGCGCTCGGCCGTCCGCTCCATCACTCGCTTCGACCCGACCCCGTTCCGCAGCCGGAACGCCGCACAGGTCGACGACTTCATCCCGTCCGATCATCTCGAGGCCAAGCGTGCCCGGCGGCTCGATCGCTTCGGGCAGTTCTCCGTCGTCGGAGCCCGCATGGCGCTCGAGGATGCCGCGCTCGACCTCGAACACGAAGATCGCGACCGGGTCGGGGCGATCATGGGCACCGCACTCGGCGGGATCGCGTTCGCCGAAGCGCAGGCCGGGAATTACATCGGGGGCGGTCTTCGCGCGATCGACCCGAGTCTGGCGATCGCCGTCTACGGCGGTGCGTCCAGCTGCAACATCGCGATCGAGTTTGGTGTCTGCGGACCCAACTCGACCAACGCGATGAGCTGCGCGTCGGGAACGATCGCGGTGGGAGAGGCGTTCCGCGCGATTCGCGACGACTACGCCGACGTCATGATCTGCGGGGGAGCCGAGGCACCGCTCGCGCCGCTGTGCTTCGGCGCCTTCGCGATCATTCGCGCGATGTCGACCCGGAACGATGATCCCGCGCACGCGTCGCGCCCCTTCGACAAGGACCGGGACGGCTTCGTCATGGGAGAAGGCGCCGGGCTCCTCGTGCTCGAGGAGCGCACGCGCGCGCGCGCGCGGGGCGCGCCGATCTACGCCGAGATCATGGGATTCGGGAGCACGAACGACGCGCATCACATGACGGCTCCCCGCCCCGATGGCTCGCAAGCGGCGCGCGCGGTCCGGCTGGCGCTGCGGGATGCCGACGTCGCGCCGCACGAGATCGGGTACATCAATGCGCACGGCAGCTCGACACCGCTGAACGACTCGACCGAGACGCTGGCGCTCAAGCAGGTCTTCGGCGACCACGCGTACCGCATTCCCGTCAGCGGGACGAAAGGGTACTACGGACACGCGCTCGGCGCGTCGGGCGCCATCGAGGCCGCGATCTGCGCGCTCGCTCTGTCGCGCGAATGGCTTCCGCCGACGGTCAACCTGGACGCCCCCGACGTGGCGTGCGACCTGGATTACATCACGGGTCGCGGGCGACCGGAGCGCGTGGAGTGCCTCGTCTCGAATTCATTCGGGTTCGGGGGAATCAACGCCGCACTGGTGATGCGTCGAGCCGACTGATTGCGCTCCGGCCGCCATCGCATACGTTGGTCGGGTCCCCGGGTCACCGGACCTCCTCGCCGTCCCCATGACGTTCCAGCGCAAGCTGCTCCTCGGATTCTCGCTCATGGCCCTCCCCGCCCTGCTGGTGGGAGCCGAGGCGATCCGCACGAACGCGCTCGAGCGGCGCGCGCTCCAGGCGCTCGGCGAAAACATGGCGCGCACGCGGACGTACGCCGAGCTCGAGTCGGCGATGTCCGACCAAAGCGAGATCATCTGGCGGTATCTGAGCGGGATGGACCCGACGGCGCGCCAGGAGTTCGACCTGAACGGCCAGGTCATCGCGTATTGGCAGGATCGCTGGAAGGCCGCGCTGCGCCCCGACGAGATGCCGATGGCCACGAGCGTGGAGGAGATCGAGCAGCAATTTCGCGTGGTCGCGCTGCGGGTCTTCGCCCAGTACGACTCCGGACAACGCCAGGCCGCGTACCAGACCGCCCGGGCGGAGCTGCGCGAGCGCCTCGAGCCGGCGCTGACCGAGCTGAATCGCAACATCTACCGGAAGGCGCGCGAGTCCAGCGTCCGCGGCGCGTACACCCGGCTGGACGGACTCGTCGCGGCTGAAGGGCGCGTCCTCGTCGCGCTGCTCGTGCTCGCGCTCGGAAGCGCGATCGCCGCATCGTGGCGCATTTCCGGCGGCCTCGCACGGCCGATCAACGAGCTGCGTCAGGCGATGGCCGTGGCCGGGACCGGCCGGCTGGATTCTCCGATCAATGTGGATGCCTCCGACGAGATCGGCGACCTCGCGCGCGCCTTCGCGCGCATGACGCAGGCGCTCCACCAGTCCAGCGAGGACATGGTGCGCTTGAATGGAGAGCTTGCGGGGAAGGTCGCGCAGCTCGAGCGCACGCAGGCGCAGCTCGTCCAGTCGGAGCGCCTCGCATCGATCGGCGAGATGTCGGCCGCCGTCGCGCACGGGATCCGGAATCCGCTGGCCAGTCTGCGCGCCGCCGCGCAGCTCGCGCTGCACCGCGCCGAATCGCCCGACACGCGCGAGTACCTCGGCACCATCATCGCCGAAGTGGACCGCCTCGACAAACGGGTCAGCCATCTCCTGAGCTTCTCCCGTCCGGCGCCCTTTCATCCGATGCGGGAGAGCGTGGCGCAGCTCATCGAGGATCTGCTGCCCGTTTTTTCCGAGCTCCTGCGCGAGCGGCGCGTCGAGTTGACTCTCGCCGTCGCGCCGGCGCTGCCCGAGGTGCGGGTGGATCCGATGCAGCTCGAGCAGGCGCTGGTCGAGATCATCTCGAACGCGCTCGACGCGATGCCCGAGGGGGGGCGGCTGCGCATCGCAGCGCGCGCGGAGAATGCGGCTGACGGATCTCCCGGCATCCTGATCGAGATCGCGGACACCGGGGTCGGAATCCCGGAGCAGGTGCTACCCACGGTGTGCCAGCCGTTCATCACGACCCGCCCGGAAGGCACGGGGCTGGGGCTCGCGGTCGCGAAGCGGTTTGTCGAGCAGAACGGTGGACGGTTGGCGATCGCGAGTGAGGTGGGTGTGGGGACGACGGTTCACGTTCAGCTTCCGATCGCATGACCGCATCGACCATTCTCATCGTCGACGACGAGCGCACGCTGGCGCGGTCGATCAAGGCGTTTCTCGCCGAGTTCGGGTACGAGGCCGAGGTGGCGGGGGACGGCGAGAAAGCGCTGGAGCTGCTGGAGAGCATGCGCCCCGATGTCGTGTTTGCCGACGTCAAGCTGCCGGGGATGAGCGGGATCGAGCTGCTGCAGAAGATCCGGGCATTCGACCCGGCGATCCCCGTCATCATCATGACGGCGTACGGGACGATTGCGGGCGCGGTCGAAGCGGTGAAGCTCGGCGCCTTCGATTATCTGAAGAAGCCGATCGACCTCGAGGAGCTCAAGCTTCTGGCCGAGCGCGCGCGCGAGACATCGCGCCTCAAACAGGAGTTATCGCATTACCGCCGGCGGGGCGGACGTGACGTGCCCTTCGCCGGGATCATCGGCGAATCTCCCGCGTTGCGCGCGGTGCTGGAGCAGGCGCATCAGATCGCCGCTCTCGACGAGACGCCGCCGGTGCTGATCACGGGCGAGACGGGCACGGGGAAGGGGCTCGTGGCGCGGACGCTGCACGCCTCGGGCCCGCGCTCCACCAAGCCCTTCATCGAGATCAACTGCACGGCGTTGCCGGCGAACCTCATGGAAGCGGAGCTGTTCGGCTACGAGCGCGGCGCGTTTACCGACGCCAAGGAGTCGAAGGTTGGTCTCTTCGAAGCGGCGGAGGGGGGATTTCTCTTTCTGGACGAGATCGGCGACATCGAGCTCTCGCTGCAGGGGAAGATGCTGCGTGCGATCGAGGATCAGACGGTGCGCCGCGTCGGGGGGATCCGCGACCGCAAGATCAACACGCGTATCGTGGCGGCGACGAATCGCGATCTCGAGCGCGAGGCGCAGCAGGGAAATTTCCGGAAGGATCTCTATTTCCGTCTCGCGGTGATCCTCCTGCGACTGCCGCCGCTGCGGGAACGGGGGGACGACGTGCTGATTCTCGCGGAGCATTTCCTCCGCCGATTCAGCGCGAAATACGGGAAGGAGGTGCACCGGATCGATCCGCGTGCGCGCGACATGCTGCTCGCCTATCCGTGGCCCGGCAACGTGCGGGAATTGAGCCACGTCATCGAGCGCGCCGCCCTCTGGAGTCGCGGCCCCACGCTCGAGGTCGAGCATCTGGCGCTCGAGCGGCCGATCGAATCCGCGGGTGGCCCGTCGTCGGACGTTCCGGTCCGTCCATCGACACCGGGTGCTCCGACACCGGGTGCTCCAATACCGAGCGCACCGACACCCGGTGCACCGACACCCGGTGCACCGACACCGGTGGCGAACCCGGCGTTGCCCGCGTCGGGCGTCGACCTGCCGCAATGGGAAAAGTCCGTCATTGAAGAGGCGCTGCGAGAGGCGGGGGGAAATCAGACCAAGGCAGCCCAGCGCCTCGGCATAAGCCGGGACACGCTTCGCTATCGCCTCAAGAAGTTTGGCCTCCAGGGTTAAGGCACTGGGCGCGAACCGGGAACCCGATTGGGTCATTTCACCCAATCCTGTGTGAAATGGCGCAAATTCGATGGCTGAGTCGAGTCTGGTTTTGCTCCCTTTCATGGCTGCCTAAATCTATTTCCTGCAATAACTAAGCTACAAAATCATCCGTTTACGAATATGTGGCACGTCGGGTGCATTAAGGGGTGAAGAAGTTGGTGCCCAGGAAATAACTGGGTGAAGAGTCGCACAGCGGCTTGCGGGCCCTCAAGGCCTCACCACCAATCAACCTTCGGAGGGCACAATGTCCTGGACCAAGCCCGAGTTTGAAGTCGTAGAAGTCACGATGGAAGTGACCGCCTACGTCGCCCGGCGCTAAGACCAAGGCCAAGCCTAGCAAGGGGTCCGCTGCGGCGGGCCCCTTGTTGCTTTTCGGGGCAGTCATTGCGAGGCCGGAACGGCCGAAGCAATCTCCTCGGGTGGATTATTGAGAATGGTGGGGGTGGGAGATGGAACGTCGACCGACAACGCTCCTCGCTGAGCTGACGCATCGCTGTCCGCTGCATTGCCCGTACTGCTCCAACCCGCTGGACCTCAAGCGCTCGAACGCGGAGATATCGACCGAGGACTGGAAGCGGGTGTTCACCGAGGCCCGGGCGCTCGGTGTGCTTCAACTGGGACTATCTGGTGGGGAGCCGCTCGTGCGCCGCGACCTCGAGCAGCTCGTCGAGCACGCCCGTGATACGGGGCTCTATTCGACACTCGTGACCTCCGCGGTCGGACTGACGCGCGAGCGCACCGTGCGCCTCAAGGAAGCGGGGCTCGATCACGTCCAGATCTCGTTCCAGGATTCCGAGCGAGAGTTAGCCGAGCAGATCGCGGGAACGCGCAGCTGGGATGCGAAGCAGCAGGCGGCGGAGTGGGTGAAGGAGCTTGGCTTCGCCTTCACGGTCAACGTCGTGCTGCACCGTGCGAACCTCGACCACCTGGGCGCGATCATCGACAAGGCGGCCGAGCTGGGTGCCGATCGCGTCGAGCTGGCCAACACGCAGTATTACGGGTGGGCGGTATCGAACCGGGAAGCCCTCATGCCGACGCGGGCGCAGGTCGATCGCTCCGAGGGGATCGTCGACCGCGCCGTCGCGAAATACCGCGGCCAGATGCAGATCGTCTACGTGCTGCCGGATTACTACAGCGCGTACCCGAAGCCCTGCCAGGGCGGCTGGGGGAATCTGTACATCGTGGTGGCACCGGACGGGCGGGCCATGCCCTGCCATGCGGCGTCGCAGATCACGTCACTCCACTTCGACAGCGTGCGCGATCGCAGTCTCGCCTGGATCTGGGAAGAGTCGAGTGCCTTCCGCGCCTTCCGCGGCGACGAGTGGATGCAGGAGCCCTGCCGTAGCTGCCCGCGCAAGCACCTCGATTTCGGCGGCTGCCGCTGCCAGGCGTTCGCGCTCACCGGGGATGCCACGCGGACGGATCCCGTGTGCACGCTCTCCGCCGACCGCGCCGTGATCGATGCGATGCTGGACGGAGAGCCCGCTCCTTACCAGTACGTCTACCGCGAGATGGGCGCCGTCGCGGGGGCCCCTCTTCTAGTGGGCAAAGCGTAGAGCGTTGTAGCCGCCCATGAAGCTTCCCGCGATCGCGCCCATGATCATATACAGCACGATGGCGCACACGATCGCCACGACGGTGTAGCCGAGCGCACGCTCCGGCGGCGCCTTCATCAGAACGGGAATGCCGAGGTAGATGAGGTAGAGGCTGTAGAAGCCCAGGATGCCGAGGAGGCTGAGCGCGGGAATGATCGCGAAGATCCCGGCGAGCCATCCCGCCGTCGCGGAATAGGCCACGACCTTGAGCGCCTGCACCCGATTGCGCGTTCCGCCGAAGCTGGGCGCCAGCGCATCGATGATCAGGGCAAGCACGTAGACGCCCGCCAGACCGAGGACGTAGCGGGCGATCGCGTGCTCGATGCCGACCATGAGGGGAAGCCGATACGTCCCATATATCCCCAGGCGCAAACCAAAAAGCGTGAACCCGATGAAGCCCGCGATCACGGGGATGGCGGACAGCGGCGCGATATAGCCCATGTACAGGCCCATGACCGTCGCGGGCTCCGCATCGATCGCGCGCCATTCCTCGTTGGGGCGCATGATGATCCCCTTGACTCGAGCCACGAGGGATTTCGATACCAGGGGGAATTCAGACACCGACATGACACGCCCTCCCTCTTCGTGAGTGAGCGGTGGGCGGCACCGAGCCGGGGCGCCCCCGCAGGCACGAGTGCCTTACACCTCGAGGACAATCTATGCCTTGCGACCGGATACGGGAGCGTCCCGTCGCGCACCGGGCGCCCCCGCCGTCCGGAAGCAGCGGGCGCGCGCGTCGCGTACCACGCCAGATGTTTCCGAAGTACCTTTTCCGGCCATGCTGGTCCCGGCGCCTCCAGAAGCTCCGATTCCGTCGGGAGTCTGCCCCGCCTGCGGTGCCGCTACGACGGGTGGCCGCTTCTGCTCGAGCTGTGGAGCGCTCCAGGCGGCAACGGCCTGCCCCGCCTGCCACGCGCCCGTCGCCGCCGGCGCCCGATTCTGCGACCAGTGCGGCGCCCCGCTCGGCGCCGCGTCATCGACCCCTGTCGCCGCCGCTGCGGCCGCCACTGCGGCCGCCACTGCGGCCGCCACTGCGGCGGCCGCCGCCCATCATCAGGGGAACCGGAGCATGTTGCTGCCGTGGGCGATCGCGGCCCTGGCGATTGTCGCGCTGGGGGGTCTCGTCGTCGGGCGCAATCTGGGGGTCGCGCTGGCCCGCGGCGGCGAAGAGGGGGCGCCGGCGACAGCCGCCGCGGCACCCGTGAGGGGACCGGAAGCGACAGGGGGGGACGCTGCCACCGCCGCGCCGCCGATGCCAGGGGGGCCCGGGGGCGCGGGCGCACGCGCACCCGACATCTCCGCGATGCCGCCGCGCGAGCGCGCGGACCGGCTGTACGACCGTGTCATGCGACTCAGCGACGAGGGGAAGCGCGACAGCGTCGACTTCTTCGTCCCGATGGTTCTGTCCGCCTACCAGATGTTGGAGCCGCTCGATGACGATGAGCGCTACGATGTCGGGCGCATCGGTGAGGTGGCCGGCGTGCCCGGCCTGGCGCGCGCCGAGGCAGACACGATTTTGCGCACGCATCCGACGCACCTTTTGGGACTCATCCTCGCGGGGCAAGCGGCGACGAGTGCGAAGAAACCCGCCGATGCGCGCACGTACAATGACCGATTCCTTTCCGCGCGGGCGAGCGAGCTCGCCAAGAATCTTCCGGAATACGAGCGGCATCGCAACGACATCGAGGCGGCGGCGGCGGACGCCATGAAACAGCGAGCGCGCGGTGGCAGCTGAGAACAGGGTGATCCGGCTGGCCCACAGCCCGGACTCGGACGATGCGTTCATGTTCTACGCGCTCGCGACCGGCAAGATCGACACGGAGGGACTGACCTACGTTCACGAGCTGCAGGACATCGAGACGCTGAACCAACGCGCGCGGCGCGGAGAGCTCGATGTCACCGCGGTCTCGATCCACGCCTACGCGTATCTGACGGATCGCTACGTGCTCCTCCCGCACGGCGCGTCGATGGGCGATGGATATGGGCCGCGATTGGTCGCCCCCCGGCCCATGCTGCGCAGCGAGGTCCGCGGCCGTCGGATCGCGATCCCGGGACCTCTGACCACCGCGTACCTCGCGCTCAAGCTCTACGAGCCGGACTTCGTACCGGTCCCCACCCCCTTTGACGAGATCGAAGACGCCGTCGCGAGCGGCCAGGTCGAGCTCGGTCTCCTGATTCACGAGGGACAACTGACCTTCGCCGACCGCGGTCTGCACCTCGTCGCCGACATGGGTGCCTGGTGGAAGGACGAGACTTCCCTGCCCCTTCCACTTGGCGGAAATGTCGTGCGAAAGGACCTTGATAGCGACACCATAGCCAAGATATCACGCCACTTACGAGCCAGTATAGCCTATTCACTCGATCACCGCGGTGACGCCTTGAGCCACGCCATGCAGTATGCCCGGGGTCTCGAAGCCGCGCAGGCGGACACGTTCGTCGGGATGTACGTGAACGCGTGGACGCTCGATTATGGGGCTGCGGGGCGCGCAGCCGTGCAGCGGCTCCTCGAGCGCGGAGCGGCGGCGGGGATCATTCCCGGGAGCCCTCGAGTCGAGTTCGCCGAGGACCCGTAGCGGAGCACCGAACTTCAGCAGATCCATGCCGTTACAGTGTCGTAGTCGGGGCGTCCTTGGGCTGTGGCGTCCCATATCCGGTCCGCAACACGACTGGCCGACGCGGCCAGCCTGGGTAACATGCACGGATCATCGGCAGCTCCTGCACCGAGGAATTTGGGGCACTCCGACGATACGGGTGCGTCCCATCCGGATGCGTCCCAAGCCGAGAGCGGTCGCTCGGAGCGACTGAAAGGCCCGCGAAACACGTACGGCCTCCCCGGACTCGAGGGGGAGCTCGCGTCGTCCTTCGCTCTGCTGGCCAATGGTGTGGTCACTCTCCTGCCCGCGGACGGCGCCATCGCCGCCCGCATCGAGGATGGCGTCTTCTCCGTCGAGGCAGCGGCGGGTGCGCTCGCGCCCATGCTGGGCTTCCACGCTCCGCTCGCGGGATCGCTCGCGGCGGACGCACTCGCCACCGGCAGTCCCGTCGCTCTCGACGCCGCGGAGAACGATCCCCGTGTCGCGGCACATTTCCTCGCTCCCTTCGCGCCCCGGCACATTCTCGTCGCGCCGGTCATGGTGGCGGGGGAGGCGCGCGGTTTTCTTCTCGCGCTCAATAGCCGTCCGGGAAGCGGGGCCGCGTTCTCACCCGCGGCCGCGATGCTGCTCGAGCGCCTCGCGGACTTCGGCGCGATCGCCCTGCGGCATAACGAGGTCGCGCTGCGCGCCGAGCGGGGCGCGACGCAGGCGCGGACACTCGCCGACATGGTGCAGCAGATCAACCAATCGCTCGAGCTCGAGCGCGTCGTCTCGCTGATGGCCAGCCACGCCGCGCACCTGTTGGGCGCGCGGGGCGCACGCGTGGCGATTCTCGACGAGGGGCGCCTCATCACCGCCGGCGTGTATGGCGACGCCACCGATCCTGTGGGGAGCTCGGCCGACCTGTGGATGGCCTTCGGCGGGCAGGCGGTGCGGGAGCGTCGGCCGGTGCGCACGGCGGACCTCCGGACCTTTTCCGACCAATGGGTGCGAACAGGGCACGACGCGGCGCTGGGGGAAGGGCGGGCGAATGGCGCCAGCGCGCCCCTGCTGATCGGAGGGCGCGCGATCGGGGCCGTCACCGTCTTCGGCAACGAGACACGGGATTTCACGGAGCACGATGAGGCGCTCTTGCTGTCGCTGGCCAATCACGCGGCGATCGCGATCGAGAATGCGCGCCTGTACCGCGCGGCCGCCTACACGGCACGCCACGCGAGCCTGCTCGCCACGACGGCCCGGTCGCTCGCCTTTCACCCGAATCCCCGCTCGGTGTACGAGACCCTGACCGGTCTCGTACGGGATCTCCTGGGCGCCGCGGGATTCAGCATCGTCCTCGCAGATCCCGACACGCGGCACGTCGAGCTGGGGTACACGACGGGCGCGGCCGCCGGTCTCGTTCGATTCGGGTGGGAGAACTTTTGGGAGAGCATCGGGGCGCAGGTTGTGCTCACCGGCACGCCCGTCTTCGCACCGGTCGCGGAGAACGCCCTCGCACATACGGACGAGGCGGCGGCGGCCGAGATCCAGGCGTCCGAGGTACGGTCGCTGGCGATGCTTCCGCTCATGGGGGAGGGGAAACCCCGCGGCCTGCTCACCCTTCGGTATCTGACGCGCCGCAAGTTCGACGACGCCGAGCGGCGCCTGCTCGAGGACTTCGCGACCCAGGTGGCCGTGGCGCTCCGCAACGCGCAGCTCACCGAGGCGGACCGGGGCGCGCGGGAGCGCGAGCGGGTGCTGTCGGAGGCCGTGCATCAGTCGGAGAAGCTGGCGGCGATCGGGGAGCTCGTCGCGGGCGTCGCCCACGAGCTGAACAACCC
>PLLD01000196.1 GCA_003141205.1 Gemmatimonadota bacterium | reverse complement strand
TGTGATCGATGTGACGCACGGTGTACCCGGCGCGGCGCAGTGAAGCGCTCAGGTACATGAGCCCAAGCGAGGGCATGATCCAATGCCGTCCCTGGGCGGGGGCGCGCTGCGGATATACGAGCACCACATCAACTCTTTCCAACTGTTATTTGGCCTCCTGCACGTTGATGTGGTACGAAGCTCCCCCAAAGGGCCCGCTGAAGATGTAGTCGAGGCCGGCCCAATCGAAGGCGGGCGCGATGAGCTCTCGGCCGCCGTGAAGCTGAGCACCGGGGATCGCCGGCACCGACCACTGCACCCCCAGGCTCGCGGACTGCAGCCGAGCCCAGGCGCCATCGACCGGTACCCAGTTGCCGAACGCCGAGCCGGTGAGCGTGCGTCCCTGATCGGCGTAGTCGTTGAAAGCGGCGGATTGCTCGTTGAGGATTCCGACCTCGGAGTAGCCGGGCGCGAGCTGCAGCACCTGCACCGCGATGGACACCCCGGTCGGATCCACCGTGTACGTGACCTTGATGCTGCCGCGCGAAGCGATGGGCTCGAACAAGTAACCATGGGCAGCGTCGCCCCCGATCTCGTCAAGCGCGAATGTTCGAACCCAGATTGCATTGCTGGCCGTGGACACGTCGACCGTGGTGACCGTTCTGGAGTAGACCCACCCATCTGGGTAATGCACGATCGGGACCCCGAAACCCATGCCCTCTCCCGCGATCTGAGAGCCCCCGACCTCCAGGCTCAGGCCCTTGGCGAGCGCTGCCGTCTTGCCCTGAGCGGTCATCGGTGAGATCACCGCATCGAGACCCGGATAGATCGACTGCATGGCGAGCGCCGCTCCGATGCGATATGCGTAGACCGGCTTGCCGCTCGCGACTTGGTAGGTCTTCTGGTCGCCCAGCGATTGGAAGGGAGGGCTCGCCGTGCCCGCGGCCAAGTCGGGGAAGACCTGTGTGGCGCGGTAGTAACTGATGTCTTCGAGCACGAGCGCCGACACATCGTGGATGCGCATCCAGTCGATTGCCTGCTGGGGGTCCGCTGGCAGTACCTGCGAGCCGGTGATGTCGGACGGCTTCTTGCCGCTATAGAACGCAACCACCGGCGAGTCGGTCACCAGCATCCCGGGGCTCCCACCTGCGGCCTTGCCCGCAGCCACGAGCCCTGCGTTGTCCGCCGCGAAGCTCGCGAAAACCGGGATAAAGGCGACGGCGAGCAAGCCGCCGGCGGCGACAGCGCCCAAGCGGGCGACGATGGGGTGACGGTCCAGCGCGGCGGCTGCCAGGAGGGCGAGCGCCGGGAGAGCCGGGTAGAGGTAGCGATGGCTGCCGGTGAACGCGCCGACGGTCACCAGGCCGAAAATAGCCGCGAGGTACACAAGCGCCGGCACGTGGAGGAAGCGAAGGGTGGCCCTGGCCCCGTCCGATGCGGGCCGGCGGAACGCCATCACCAGACCGACGATGCCCAGGGCGAACAGGGGCAGGGCCGCCAGGCCGAACGTCCCGGTCAGCTCGATGAGACGCCCTACCGCGTCAACGGGCAAGCTGCCACGGGCGGTGGCCGAGGCGACTTCGATAGAACCACGTGTCACCGCGTGGGTGGCCGGAGCGAAGCCGAATTGGAGGAAAACGAGGAGAGCGATAGCCGGCACGGCCCAGGCGATCGCCGGTGCTCTCCAATGCGGTTGCAGGCTTGATCCCCTCGCCCGGAACTTTTTCAGGCCGTTCTCCACGACCACGAACACAACCACGGCTCCAATCCAGATCCACGCTTTCGTGCCTGTGAAGCAAGCCAGCAGGGCGAGTATCGCCGCCCATTTCATTCGCCCACGCACGGCTGCCAGCGCAGCACCGGTGAGGAGTGTAGTCAGCAGCGGTTCGACGACGGTGGAGCCGGAGGTGAAGAGAAAGACCGGATTGAGCACGAGCAGCGCCACCGCCAGCCGGCCCTGGCGGCCGCTTGGCGCGAGGGCGTACACGCAGGCGAGCGTGGTCAGGCCTAGCAGTGCCCCTAGGGCTATCAAAGCCCCTATCTGGTGGAGCCCGAAGACGCGCAGGACCGCTGCGGCGAGCACGTGATAGCCCGGCAGCCACGTGTCCTGCATTCCGAACAGCGGGTCCCGCAGCTGTCCGGTCGAAGCCAGGATCGCGGCGATGAGCCAGTGACCGTACCCATCCTCGAACGGCTCCGCCGTCTGCGCCGCCAGCAGCAGCAAAAGGCCGCACAGCGCCAGCAGGCCAAGGGCCGGCGCTGCCAAGCGCACGCGTCCGAGGGCGCGCATGCCAAGGCTCCGGAGCGTCATGACCTCCAGGAAGTCCACCGCGGTCAACGTGGCCACGGTCAGGAATCCGATGGCGAAAAGGCTCGCATAGATCGCCACCAACCACTGGCCAAGAGACGCGGCAAACGGCACGATGAGCAGGGCGCCAACGCCGAGGACGGCCTCTCCCAGCGCTCGCGGATCTCCGACCCGAACGTAGGCCTGGTCGCGCCATTCCTGTCCGCGCTGCACGATCTGGTGCTTTGGCGTGCGCACGAATTCGCCGCCGCGACGGGTGGCGCACACCAGGGCGATCAGGACCGTGAACGACATCCCGGCGCCGACCACCTGGCAGAGCAGGGACGGCACGCCCGACCACCAGGGCCGTCCCCGCCGCGTCTGCGCCACCATGAAGCCGATCCATGGCGAGACGCCGATGACAATGAAGAGGATGGCGAAATCGGCCAACTGCCAGGGGAGCCTCTCGCGAACAAATGCCAGCAGCAGCGGATAGCACGCGAGCTGAACGAGCATCACCGGTCCCACTCCGTACGCCAGCAGGTGCATCGTGGCCTGGAGCTTGACGGCGGCGCGGGCAGGGCTCCGGAGCACGGGAATCAACAGGTTGAAGGCGGACTGAAAGCTGCCGGTCGCCCAGCGTGACTGCTGCCGGCGGTAGGCGTCGATCGAGACAGGCAGCTCCTCCGGCACGACCAGGTCCTCCAGGTACGCGGCCCGCCAGCCGCGCAGCTGGGCCCGGTAGCTGAGGTCGAGGTCCTCCGTCAGCGTCGCCGAGCTCCACCCACCCGAATCCTCGATCGCGGCCCGCCGCCAGACTCCGGCCGTGCCGGTGAAGTTGGTGAAGTAGCCCTGCGAGGAGCGGACCGCCTGCTCGACGAGGAAATGGAAGTCGATGGCCAGAGCCTGCAGGCGCGTGAACCACGAGTAGCCCTCGTCAAGATGACCCCATCGCGCCTGTGCGAAGCCGATGGTCGGGTCGCCAAAGACCCCCAGCGTACGTTTCAAGAAATCAGCCGGCGGTACGAAGTCGGCGTCAAAGATGGCGATAAAGGGCGAGTCGGTCAGCGTCATTCCGTGGGCCAGGGCACCGGCTTTGAATCCATCCCGCGAGCCGCGCCTGACATGGGTCACCGTCACGCCTCGGCGGCGCCAGTCGGACGCGCGTCGCGCGATGATGGACACCGTCTCGTCGTCGGAATCGTCGAGGACCTGGACCTCGAACCGGTCGCGAGGCCAGTCGAGCTCGCAGACCGCGTCAAGGACTCGCTCGGCCACGTAACGCTCGTTGAAGATCGGCACCTGGACGCAGACCCTGGGCTCGCTTCCTTTCGTGATGGCGCTGTATGGTCGCGGGGGCAGGCGGGTCGCTCGCCATGTGAGATAGAGAAGGTTGACGCCGAATCCAAATAGGGCAACGCTCGTGAGGGCGAGGATTCCGACCGTGACCGTCGTGATCACGCTCGGTCGTAACCGTCGAAAAGCGCGTAGGGCCGCATGGTCGCTCGCACAAACGCAACCCGCGCCAGCGCGTCGGGTCGATGCCGGCGAGTCCACTGCATGTATCGCCAGGCGGCCTCGCCGAGCATTCGTGCAGCGCCGTCGAGTCGGGTTGGAAAGAGCACGCCGGGCAAGCGCCGAGGCGGAGCGTCGATCAACATCGATGCCGGCCTGTACGCCAGCTGCGGAAAGTGATCGAGCAGGGCGGGATTGGAGTCCAGGACCTGCTGGATGACGTCGAGTCCGAACAGCGGCTCGGAGACCAGCAGCTCGTAAGCCATGTCCTCGTCCTGCCGCTCGAGCGGATGGCATTGGGACTGCTCGAGGATCAGGTTCGCGGTCATCAGCCGTGGAGCGACTGGTCGACGCGTGTGATCGTCGACCGGCTTGGCTCGGTGGGCGAGTGCATGGAGCAGCCCCAGCAGGTTGAGGGTGACGTACGCAAGGTGTCGGTGCCCGTCGTCGACGATCAGGTTCAGGTCCACGTCATCCGAGGCGCGGAAGCCGCCGCTGGCGAGCGAGCCGGCGACCGAGACGCTGCGTATGAAAGGAGCGACCGCGACCAGGGTGCGGACGAACCGCATCGTCATTTGCAAGTAGCGGCCGGCATCCGAGCCGTGCGCGCGGGCTCGCGAGCGGATGTCGCCGGCCCGGCCCACCGCCGAGCGCTCCATCACCAACTCCTGCGCGAACGTCAGCTCAGGGCTGGCGGCAACCGCCCAGCGCACCCCAGCGTCGGAAACGGCTCCGCCAAGGCACAGCTCGCCCAGGCGATCGGCGGCGAGCGCATAGCCTCGCCGCCGAAGCAGGGGAACCGTCTGGCGGACCCGATCCGAGGTCGATGCGGATCGGGCGAGAGAGTAGCCGACCACCGCAGGGGCCCTCCTACAGTTTGGTGACGCGGTCAAGTTGGGATACGGTCACGGGTTACGTACGCGGCGTGCGGCCGCACGCCGTCCCCGGCTTTCCGGCATCATCGGTGCTGGCGCCGTCAAGCCGTTCACCTCAGGAGCTCACATGACCGCCGACGGACACTTCCGGGTCCCCCCTCCAGTCAACGAGCCCATACGCGCCTACGCTCCCGGCGACCCGCATCGAAAGAGCCTCAAAGCCCGGTTGGCCGAGCTCACCGACGCGCGCACCGATGTCCCGATGCAGATCGGCGGCGAGCGGCGCTGGGGTGCGTCGAAAGGCGAAATCCGCTCGCCCCATCGCAAAGAGCTGGCCATCGCCCAGTACGCGGCCGGCGCGAGCAAAGACTTCGACGACGCCGTCGAGGCCGCACTCAAGGCGCGGCGGATGTGGGCGGCCACCTCTTACCAGGAGCGGGCGGCGGTGCTCTTGCGTGCGGCCGCGCTGCTGGCCGGTCCATGGCGAGACACCATCAACGCGGCGACCATGCTCGGCCAGTCGAAGACCGTCCACCAGGCCGAGATCGACGCCGCGTGCGAGACGGTCGACTTCTGGCGTTACAACGCCTACTTCGGAGACCAGCTGCTCACCCAGCAGCCGTTCAACGATGGCACCGCCTGGAACCGGCTCGAATATCGGCCGCTCGAGGGCTTCGTCTTTGCGGTCAGTCCGTTCAACTTCACGTCGATTGCCGGTAACCTGCCGACGGCCGCCGCACTGATGGGCAACACCGTGGTCTTCAAGCCGGCCACGCAAACGCTCCTGGTCTGCCACTTCCTCATGGAGCTCCTCATCGAAGCCGGATTGCCGCCAGGCGTCATCAACATGGTCAGCGGTAGCGCGGCCAAGATCTCGGAGCAGGTCATTGCGCATGAGCGGCTGGTCGGCATCCACTTCACGGGCTCCACCGAGGTCTTTCAGGGCATGTGGAGAGAGGTCGGGCAGAACGTCGAACGCTACCGGACCTACCCGCGGCTGGTGGGCGAGACCGGCGGGAAGGACTTCATCGTCGCGCATCACACGGCGGATGTCGAAGCGCTCGCCGTCGCGATCGGTCGCGGCGGATTCGAGTACCAGGGGCAGAAGTGCTCGGCGGCGAGCCGCGTGTACGTCCCGGCGTCGCTGTGGCCGGATATCGAGGAGCGGACGGTCGCCATGCTGCGCGACATTCGCGTCGGCGATGTCACCGACTTCCGGAATTTCATGGGCGCCGTGATCGACGCCCGCTCGTTCGAGAAGATCTCCGGCTATCTCGATCACGCGCGGCAGACCGCAACGGTGATTCAGGGGGGCGGCGCCGCGTCCGAGACCGGTTACTTCGTCGAGCCGACCCTCGTGCGGACGACCGATCCGGCCTCTCGCCTCCTGCGCGAGGAGATCTTCGGCCCCGTCGTCACCGTGTACGTGTACCCCGACGCCGAGTGGGATGCGACGCTCGATCTGATCGACCGCACGTCGCCGTACGCGCTGACCGGGGCGGTCTTCGCGCGCGAGCGCGGCGTGCTCGGCGCCGCCGCGGCGCGCCTGCGTCAGGCGGCGGGAAATTTCTACCTCAACGACAAGCCGACGGGCGCCATGGTCGCGCAGCAGCCCTTCGGTGGCGGCCGCGCATCGGGGACGAACGACAAGGCCGGCTCCCCCCTCAACCTCATCCGCTGGGTGAGCCCGCGAACGATCAAGGAGACGTTCGCACCGGCCCACGATTTCCGGTATCCGTTCATGGACGCCGAGTAGCCGTCGGACTCGATGAGCGACCTCTTCGCGGCCCGGTCGCAGATGGCCCTGTCGCTCGCATTCCACATCATTTTCGCCAGCGTCGGCATCGGGATGCCCGCGCTCATGGTCGTCGCCGAGCGGCGCTGGCTGAAGACCGGCGACGCCGCGTACCTCGAGCTGGCCAAGCGCTGGGCGAAAGGGACCGCGATCCTGTTCGCCGTGGGCGCCGTATCGGGGACCGTGCTGTCGTTCGAGCTGGGTCTCCTGTGGCCGGGCTTCATGCGCTACGCCGGCGCCATCATCGGCATGCCGTTCTCGCTCGAGGGCTTCGCCTTTTTCACCGAGGCGATCTTCCTCGGCATCTACCTGTACGGCTGGGAGCGCGTGCCGCGAACGATGCACCTGGCCGCGGGGGTGATCGTCGCGGTGAGCGGGGCGATCTCCGGGGTCTTCGTCGTGATCGCGAACGCGTGGATGAACGCGCCCACGGGATTCCGGCTCGTGGGCGGGCACCCGGTGGACGTGCATCCCCTCGCCGCGATGGCCAACACGGCAGCGTTCCCGGAGGCGCTGCACATGACGATCGCCGCGTACGCGGCGACGGGACTCGTGGTGGCCGGAATCCACGCCGCCCTGCTGTTGCGCGACAACACGAGCCGATTCCACCGGCACGCGCTGCGCGTGGCCGTCCTCATTGGCGCGCCGGCCGCCGTGCTCCAGCCCTTTTCGGGAGACTTGAGCGCGCGCTACGTGGCCGCGCACCAGCCGGCCAAGCTCGCGGCGGCCGAGGGACAATTCCGTACGCAAACCGGGGCCCCGCTGCGGATCGGCGGCGTGCCCGACGAGCGGGACGCGGTGACGCGCTACGCGATCGAGATCCCGGACGGCCTGTCTCTCCTCGCGTATGGCGATCCCGGCGCGACGGTCGCCGGGCTCGATCGCGTTCCACGCGATCAATGGCCACCCGTACTGGTCACACACGTCGCCTTTCAGATCATGGTCGGGCTCGGGACCTGCATGGCGCTCGTCGGCGCGTGGTCGCTGTGGCGACTCATGCGGCGGCGGGAGATCGCCACCGACGTCTGGCTGCTGCGCGCGCTCGTCCTGGCCGCGCCCATGGGCTTTGTCGCGACCGAGGCCGGCTGGACCGTCACCGAGGTCGGGCGCCAGCCGTGGATCATCTACGGCGTCATGCGCACGGCGGATGCGGTGACGCCCATGCCCGGGCTCATCGTTCCCTTCGTCACGTTCACCCTGCTCTACTGCTTCCTCGGCGGCATCGTGGCGTGGCTGCTGTACCGTCAGGTGCTGCATAGCCCGGTGGGCCACACGTGAGCGCGCCGACTCTCCCGGACGTGGTGGCGGGGGTGCTCGTGATCGCGCTCACGGCGTACGTCCTCCTCGGCGGAGCGGATTTCGGAGGCGGCGTGTGGGACATGCTCGCCTCGGGCCCCACCCGGGCCGCGCAGCGCGAGAAGATCGCCCACGCGATCGGTCCGATCTGGGAAGCCAATCACGTCTGGCTGATCATCGTCGTCGTCGTTCTCTTCAGCTGCTTTCCGGAGGCGTTCGCCCAGCTCGCGGTCGCGCTGCACATCCCGTTCGTGCTGCTCCTGATCGGCATCGTCCTGCGCGGGTCGGCATTCACCTTTCGCACGTACGACAGCGCCCACAGCGCCGTTCAGGAGCGGTGGGGGCGCGTCTTCTCGGGTGCGAGCGTGGTGACCCCCCTGCTGCTCGGCGTCGCCGTGGGCGCGATCGCATCCGGGCGCGTACACCCCCCCGCACCCGGCGCGTCGTTCGTGGAGAGCTACGTGAGTCCGTGGCTGACACCCTTCTCCATCGCCGTCGGATGCCTGGCCCTCGCGCTCTTCGCGTTCCTGGCGGCGGTCTACCTCACGGTGGAGACGGCGGATGACCCCGCGCTCCAGGAGTCCTTTCGCCGCCGCGCCCTCGTCGCGGCCGTCGCCGTGTTCGCCACGGCGGCCGGGGCCCTCCTCGTGGCGCACACCGAGGTCCCGCGCCTGGCCGAGGGGCTCACGCACACCGTCCGGGCCGTCGCCTTGCATCTCGCCACGGCGATCGCAGCAGTGACGGCCATCGGGGGCCTCGTCGTCCGCGCCTACCGGGTGGCGCGCTTTGCGGCGGCCGCGCAGGTCGCGCTGATCCTGTGGGGATGGGCGCTCGCCCAGTACCCGTATCTCATTCCACCCACGCTGACGATACACGACGCGGCGGCTCCTGCGATTACGCTCCGGCTGACGCTGATCGCGCTCGCGGCCGGTGCGCTCCTGCTCTTCCCGTCGCTCGCCTACCTCTTCTGGGTGTTCAAGGGATCGGCGCCGGGCGCTCCGCCCGCGTCCGGCGGGGGCTGATCGGAGCTCACCCGCGGATATTCCCCGCTCAGGATATCCAGCTCCCGCTCGAACGCCCGGGCGGCCACGTCGTCGGGGGCGTCCGCGGGTGCGGTCCGGCGCAGATACCAGAGGACGAGTAGCCCGAGCCCGCCGGCCAGCGCGAGGAGGATGACGTCCTCGTACCGGTGGGCGTGCCGGTACACCAGCAGGGCCGATCGGCCAAACGCCCAGCCGGTGACGGTGAAGAGGCTGGCCCAGGTCACGGCGCTGAGGGCGCTTCCGGCGAGGTACTCGTACAGCGGGACGTGCGCGACGCCGCACGCGATCGGGAGTGTCAGCCGGAGGCCATAGGCGTATCGCACGGCCAGCGAGGAGCGCCACGGTCGGCGGCGTACCTCCATCAGCACGCGCGTGAACGCGCGCCCGACGGACGGCCACCGCCGGCGCGCCCATGCACCGCGCCAGCGTCCGAGATAGTAGAGTCCGAGATCGGCCACCCAGCTGCCGATCGCGCAGCTCCAGGCGACCCCGACGATGCTCAGGTGACCCTCGTGGGCCGCGAATCCGCCGGTCAGAGGGGCGAATTCCTCGGTCACGAAGCTGATCGCGGCCAGGACGATGTAGGCCCACACCGCGTGCACCTGAACGATCCAAGTGGGCACGCGCGGAAATTAGTCGCCCGACGACACCGCGGGCGCGACCGCGTGGGGGATTCCGCGACGGGCCAGGAGTCGCGCGCGCCATTCATCGAGGATCTCGTAGAATGTCGGGATCACCACGAGGGTGAGCAGCGTCGAGGTAATCACACCGCCGATGACCGCGCGCCCGAGCGGGGAGCGGAAGTCCGCGCCCTCGCCGCGCCCGAGGGCCACGGGGAGCATCCCCGCGATCAGGGCCAACGTCGTCATCATGATCGGCCGCAGCCGGATCCGCCCGGCCTCGATGAGCGCGTCGCGCGTCGAGACGCCGCGCGATTCCTTCGCCCATTTCGCGAAATCGATGAGGAGGATCGCGTTCTTCGCGACGATCCCCATGAGGAGGATCACCCCGATCAGGCTCATGATGTTCAGCGAGTCGTTCGTGACGAGCAGTGCGAGAACGACGCCGATGAGCGACAGCGGGAGTGAGAGCATGATCGCCAGCGGGTCGATGAACGACCCGAACTGAATCACGAGGATCAGGTACATGAGCATGACCGCCACGCCGAGCGACGCGAAGATGCTGCCGAAGACCTCGTTCTGGTCCTTGACCTGTCCGCCCTGGGTGATCGACACGCCCGGGGGGAGCGGGAGCTTCGCGACGGCGGCATTGACGGCGTCCGACACCTGGCTGAGCCCCTGACCGCGTACGTTGGCGCCCACGGTGATGACCTCGTCACGATTGAGGTGATCGATCTCCGCGGGACCGAGCGTCGTCGTGATAGTCGCGACCTGTCCCAGGGGCAGGGTCGCGAAGGCCCCCGTCGTCGGATTCGGCACGACGAGCGGGAGCTGCGCCAGGTCGGTAGGGTCGGTCCGCGATTCAGGCGCGAGCCGCACCGTGACATCGCGGGTCTTCCCCGTCGGGTCGACCCAATCGCTGGCGTGCACCCCCGCGAAGGCGGGGCGCAGCGACAGCGCGACCTGTCCCACCGTGATGCCGAGCGTTCCCGCGAGCCCGCGACTCAACTCCACCTCGAGCTCCGGCCGCTGCCCTTTCGTGGAGAGACCCACGTCGGTGGCCCCCGGCACCCGTACGACGACCGTCCGGACCGCCTCGGCGAACCGATTGAGCGTCGCCAGGTCGGTCCCGTGCAGC
Organism: Gemmatimonadota bacterium; assembly: GCA_003141205.1. Lineage (GTDB taxonomy): Bacteria > Gemmatimonadota > Gemmatimonadetes > Gemmatimonadales > Gemmatimonadaceae > FEN-1251. The sequence continues at coordinate 14,365 of PLLD01000196.1, read as the reverse complement.
TGCACCTGGATCTGCTTCTGCTTGTCGCCAAACATGTTCGAGAAGACGTACGCGGTCACACCTCCGACGTGATTCAATTCGCCGCGGATGCCATCCGAGAACGCGTCCTGCGAGAGATGCCGCTGCGTTTTCGGCGCGAGGCGAACGTAGACGTCCCCCTCGTTCACGTCCCCGGACCCCGTCGCGCTCCCGACGGTCGCGTAGGTGTAGCGCACCTCGCGGTGCGCGCGCACGAGGCGGTCGATCTCGTCCAGCTTGAGCCGCATGTAATCCAGGTTCGTACCCGGCGGGGTCTGTACGTCGATGTCGAACTCGGACCGGTCGCTCGCGGGGATGAAGTCGCCCTTCCCGACGAATATCTGGAGCGCGATCGCGACCACGAATGTCGCGACGGCCAGCGCCACCATGCTCCAGCGGTGGTCGAGGGCCCACGCGATGAGCCGCTGATACCGGTCGGCTTGGCGGTCGAACCATCGATTGAAGCGGTCCAGCGCGCGGGCGACCGGATTCCGGCGCTCGCGGGCCTCGACCTGCGGATCGGGCCAGTGAGCCGAGAGCATTGGGTCGAGGGAGAACGACACGAAGAGCGACACGAGCACCGAGCACGCGATGGTGAGGGCGAACGGCTTGAACCACTGCCCGGCCTCCCCGCTCATGAATGCCACGGGAACGAAGACCGACACGATGGAGAAGGTCGTGGCCGCGACCGCGAGCCCGATCTCGTCGGTCCCCCTGTGCGATGCGGTGACGTGATCCTCGCCGTGCTCGATGTGCCGGACGATGTTCTCGCGGACGACGATGGCGTCGTCGATCAGGATCCCGATCGCGAGCGAGAGCCCGAGCAGGGACATCGTATTGAGCGTGAAGCCGAAGGCGTGGACCGCGATGAACGAGGCGATGGTGGACACGGGCAGGGCGAGGCCCGTGATGACGGTCGAGCGCCACGAGTTGAGAAAGAGAAAGACGACGAGCACGGTCAGCAGCGCACCCTCGACGAGCGCATCCTCGACGTTCCTTACCGAATTCCGCACGCGGGTGCCCGCGTCGCGCACGACGACGAGATCGACCCCGGCGGGCAACGTCCGCTGGAGCGCGGCGACCTTCAGCTCGACCGCATCGGCCACGCGCGTCGTGCTCACCCCCTTCGTGCGTGTGATGTCGAGCCCAATCCCCGGCCTCCCGTCGTAGAGGGCGAGGGAGCGCGCTTCGATCGCCGTATCCTTGATATCCGCGACTTGCCCCAGCCGGACGAGCTGGCCGTTGCGGCTCGAGACGACGAGCTGCAGGAAATCCTGCGGATTCTCGATCCGCCCGAGGAGGCGGATCTGCCGCTCGTCGAGCGCCCCGTTCACGCTCCCCACGGGCGCGGCAAGGTTCTGGGCGTTCAGCGCATTCACGACGTCGGACACACTCACGTGCGCCCCTTCGAGGTCGTGGGGGCGGACGTCGACGGCGATCGTGCGGTCGTCTCCCCCGGAGACGGTCACCTGCGCCACGCCGGAGATCCCGCGCAGCTCACGCGTGATCCCCGGGTCCGCGAGCACGGTCAATTCCGGCGGGCTCATCGCCCGGGACACGAGCGCGAGGGAGACGATGGGGAGATCGTTGGGATCGTACTTCTTGATGATCGGCTCCTTCATCTCGGCCGGGAGATTGTCCCGCGTTTCCGAGATGGCGTCGCGGATGTCCTGCGCCGCCTGGTCCGGATCCTTGCTGAAGACGAACTGCACGATGATCTGCGCGAACCCATCGGTCGCCTTGGAATGGATCTGGTCGATCCCGCTGATCGCGTTGAACTGCTCCTCGAGGCGATCGACGACCTCGCGCTCGACCTGCCCCGGGGAGGCGCCCGGATACGGCACGGCGACGAACACGATCGGCGCGCTGATGTCGGGGAACTCATCGACGTCGGTGCGCGCGAGCGCGAAGATGCCGAAGACGACGAGGGCGATCATCACGACGACCGTGACGATCGGACGCCGGATCGCAAAATCGGAGATGAACATGTCGCGGCCCCCGACCCGCTACGGCTGCGCCGCCGCGCGCAGCGCGGAGTCGCCCGCGGTCACGACGCGTACGGCCGTTCCCGGCGTGAGTCCCTGCGCCGTCCCGAGGAGCAGCGTGTCGCCCAGCGCGACGCCCGAGCGGACCTGCACCCGATCGGCCCTGTCGTCGCGCAGCCCGAGGGTCACATCGATCCGCTCGACCTTCCCCCCCCGGAGCCGCTCGGCCGCGGGGCGCAGGTTGCGCACGTCGATGGCGGATGTCGGGACGACCAGTCCGGAATCGCGCTCGGTGACGATGCGCCCGGTGGCGAACAGCCCCCCGACGAGCGCGTTGCCGGGGTTCGCGAGCTCGGCGTACACAGGGACCTGCCGCGTGGTCGGATCCGCCACGGGATTGAGCCGCGTCACGGTCCCGGTGAACGTGCGCGTTCCGTACCCGGTGAGGGAGAACGACACGGGGGCGCCACGGTGCACTTGCCCGATCTGCTCGGCTGGGACCGCGGCCTCGAGCTGCAGGGCGGACGGGTCCACCACGGTATACAGCGGGGCACCCACCTGAACGACGTCGCCCCGGCTCACGTTCCGCGCGCTCACGACCCCCACGAAGGGGGAGCGGACCGAGGTGAAGTCGAGCTGCTTGCGCGCCGAGGCGAGAGCCGATTGCGCGTTGGCCAGGGAGGCCTCGGCCGCGGCGCGCTGCTCCGCCACCGATTCCTGCGTACTGGAGGAGATCGCACCGGCGGCGAGAAGCGTGTCGTAGCGCTGCCCCTGTCGCCTCGCGACGTCGGCCGCGACCGTCGCCGCCGCGACGGCGGATTTCGCGGACGCGTACGTGTCTTCGATGGCCGTCGCATCGACCCGTGCGAGAAGCTCACCCGCGCCCACGTGGGCGCCCTGCTCCGCGTACGTCTCGAGCACGGGGCCGGAGACCTGCGCACGGATCTGCGCCGTCCGGATCGGGGAGAGCGTGCCGGAGATGAGGGGCCCGCTTTCGACGACTCCCCGGGTCACGACGGCGACGTTCTCGGCGCCCAGCTGCACGGCGGTATCACCGGCGGCAGCGGGATCGGCATGGCGCCGGCAAGCCCCGGCCGCGAGGACGGCGGCCAGGATCGCCACGGCGCGCACCCGGGGCTGGGGCCACCGACGGCGGCGGCGGCGGCGGACGCGGCGGCGGATCGCGGAGGGAGAGACGGTCATGGGGTCGAGTAAACGGGTTGTTGCGTCGGCTGCGGCGTCGGCTGAGGCCCCGTCGCGGGAAGGGGAGTAGGACCGGTGTTGACCATCGCCGCCGCGGTGGCAGCCGCCGACTGCGGCGGGCTTCCGGCCGAGCTCGAGCCCTGCGCCGCGCTCTGTTGTGCGCTCGCTCCGGCGGACCCCGCGGATGCGGTCACGGGGAGGTCGCGGAGGAGAGCCAGGCGGACGCGGACCACCTGGAGGTTACGCGCGGCCTGCGCACGATTGGCCAGTGCCTGTTGTTCGGCGAGGCGAGAGTCGTTCAGCTCGATCAACGTGGACAGTCCCTCGCGGTAACGCAATTCCGCAATCTGATAGGCGCGGAGGGCCTGCGCGACCGAACCGGCCGTCGCCGCCCAATTGGCCTGGGCGACGCGAAAATTGGCGACCGTGATCCGCGCGTCCAGCGCGGCGAGCTCGCGCTCCTGATCGAGCCGGGCCCGCTGCTCCGCCAAGTTCGCGTGGGCGACCATGACGTCGCCCCGCGTGCGCAACCCGTTGAACAGGGGAACGGACGCACCAACGGCGACCGTCCAGTTCGGAAGAAAGCTGTTCCACGCGGGCACGCCACTCGTCGGATATGCCACGCGGCTATAGCTCGACGACAGCGTGAGAGTCGGCAGGTACTCGTATTGCGCTTCGTGCCGGAGCGCCTGGAACTCGGTGACCGTGAGCCGCTGCTCCCGTACGGAGGAGCGTCGGTCGACGGTCGTATCGCTCGTTGGCAGCGCGGTCGAATCCCCCGCGCCGGCCGAGTCACCGAGGGCGGCGAGGCGAATATCACCGGGCAGCGTCAGGGGGTCGCGCACCCCGGTGGTCAGGCGAACGGGCGCATCGAGCGGGAGCTTGAGGAGCTGCTTGAGCTTGAAGTACGCGAGATCCCGGTCGTTCCGGCGCTGCAGGACGACCGGCACCTGGTTGTCGTGCGTCACCTGGGCCTGCAGCATGTCGAAATCCGATTGCGTCCCCACGCGCCGCTCGAGCTTCGCCTGTGCGAGGGTGCGCTCGGATTGTGCCAGCGTCGAGTCCGCGATCGTGAGGAGGGCGTCGGAGAGCGCCGCGTCGTAGTACGCCTGCGCCGCGTCGTAGACGACCTGCGCCTGTTGCGCCGCCAACTCGATCTCGGCGGACCGGCGCGGGGCGCTCGCGGCCTGGGAGGCGGCGAGCACCTGGCCACTGAACAGCGTCTGCGAGAAATTGAGGCCCAGCGCATAGGCGTTGGGCGAGCCAAAGCCGACGGAGGAGAAGGTATTCCCGAACGCCGAGCCCGAGGCGCAGCTCTGGGCCTGCGCGAGCGCATTCGCCCGCTCGGCCGCGGTCGCGGTGGAGTCGAGCTGTACGGAGCACAGGGCGATGTTGCGCCCCCCCGACGGGGTAGTGGAACCGCCGAACAGCGGGGAGTTGACGAGGGAGCTGTACTGCGTCTGGATCGTGCGCACGTAGGAGGCGTTACCGGAGAGCTGCGGCCACCAGCCGGACTCCGCCTCCAGCACCTGCCCCCGCGCCCGCGAAATCCCCACGCGGGCGATCGTGACGGCTTCGCTCCGCGCCAGCGCGAGACCGACCGCGTCACCGATCGAGATCCCCGCCGAATCGGACTGCTGCGCGCACGCAGGGATGGCCGCGGCCAGGAATCCCGCCGCGGCAAAAAGCATTCTGTACCGTTCCGGCATCCCCGAAAACTTACCGGGGCGGCCCATCCTGTGGCACGCCGACAGCCGGCCGAAGGCGATCGAGCGCGGTGTCGATCGATGCCAGCGACGTCGCGTAGGAAAAGCGGAGCCGTCGCTCGGCCCCCACGCCAAAGGCCGATCCCGGCAGGCACGCGACGCCATGGTCCACGAGCAGACGCTCCGCGAGCGCGCCGGCGGTCAGGTCCATGCGCGCGAGTGCGTCGGTCACGTCGGGGAAGGCGTAGAAGGCGCCGCCGGGGAGGGGACACGTCACGCCGCTCAGGGCGTTCAGCCCGGCGACGATGCGGTCGCGCTTCGTGCGCAGCGCGCACACGAGCGCGCTCACGGAATCCTGCGGGCCGCGCAGCGCGGCGACACCGGCCGCCTGGACGAATCCCGGCGTGCATGCTGCGCTGTTGTTCACGAGCTTCGCGACCGCGCGGGCGACCGGCACGGGCATGACGCCATAGCCGAGGCGCCACCCCGTCATCGCGTATGCCTTGGAGAATCCGTCGACGATGACCGTGCGTGCGGCCATGCCAGGGAGCGCCGCCACGCTCTCGGCCGCCTCGGCGCCGAACGTCAGCCGGCCATATATCTCGTCGGAGATCAGCATGAGATCGTGCCGCCGGGCGAGCTCCGCGATCCGCTCCAGGGCGGCATGGCCGACGGTCGTCCCGGTCGGGTTGTGCGGGCTATTGAGCACCAGCGCGCGCGTCCGCGGCGTGATGAGCGTGGCGAGCGCCTCGACATCGAGGCCGTCGGCACACGCCGCGTCCACGGGATAGCCGATCGGGCGTGCGCCGATGAACGCCGTGACCGACGCGTATGCCGGATACCCCGGGTCAGGGACGAGGACGTCGTCGCCGGGCTCGAGCAAGGCGTGCAGCGCGTGAAACAGCAGCAGCTTGGAGCCCGGCGTGATGACCACGTTCTCCGGCGCAGCGTGCACGCCGCGGGCCGGCAGGGACTCGGCGACCGCGCTCCGCAGCTCGGCGGTTCCGGGCGACGGAGTGTACCGGGTTTCGCCGTTCCGCATGGCACGGACACCCGCCTCGATGATGTGCGGCGGGGTCGCGATGTCCGGTTCGCCGGCCTCGAGGTGCACGATGTCCCGCCCCTGCGCTTCGAGGGCGCGCGCGCGACCCAGAACCTCGAAGGCCGCCTCGACCCCGAGGGACACGACGCGGCGGGCGAGTCGGGGTGCGCACGCGTCCGCCACCCCGTCCGCCGCCGTCCTACGGTCGGTACATCCGCCGTCCGACGACATCTAGGCCGTCGCGCCCTTCTCGATCGGGGCGCGCACGGCATTGCCCCATTCCGTCCAGCTGCCGTCGTAGTTGCGGACATTGGGGTATCCGAGGAGATACGTCAGCACGAACCACGTATGCGACGAGCGCTCGCCGATGCGGCAGTAGGCGATGATGGCGTCCTTCGGGGCCAGCCCCTGCTCGGTCTCGTAGATGGCGCGGAGCTCCGACGCGGGCCGAAACGTCCCATCCGGATTGGCCGCGCGGGCCCACGGGACACTCCGCGCACTCGGGATGTGGCCGCCACGCAGCGTTCCCTCCTGCGGGTATTCGGGCATGTGCGTGCGCTCGCCGGAGAACTCCTGCGGCGACCGAACGTCGACGAGCTTGCCCTTCTGGCCGAGGTGCGACCGCACGTCCGCAAAGAACGCGCGGATGCGGGAATCCTCCCGTGCCTTCGCGGCGTATTGGGTAGGCGCGCGCGTCGGTACGTCCGTCGTCAGCGGGCGGTGCTCGGCCTCCCATTTGAGGCGGCCCCCATCGAGCAGGCGCGCGTTGGTGAACCCAAAGAGCTGGAATACCCAGAATGCGTAGGCGGCCCACCAATTGTTCTTGTCGCCATAAAAGATCACGGTCGTGGAGTCATCGATTCCGAGGCGGCGCAGCAGCACCTGGAATTGCTCCCGCGACAGGTAATCCCGGATCACCGAGTCGTTGAGGTCCTGGTGCCAATCGACCTTTTGCGCGCCCGGGATGTGGCCCGTGTCGTACAGCAGGACGTCTTCATCGCTCTCGATCACCCGGAGCGACGGGTCCGTGAGATGCGCGGCGAGCCACTCCGTGGTCACGAGGACCTCGGGGTGCACGTAGCCCTTGGCCGCGATGGTCGGGTCGGGGGCGGTTGCGGTTGCGTTGGGCATACTGCCACTCCTTTAGCGGTGGGGAATCCTGCGAGTCCGGACGAGCGGGGGACAGAGAAACAAAACGGCCGCTCTGTGTGGTGAGAGCGGCCGGCCGGGTTTCGGATCGTGTGACGCGAGCGCCGTCACATCGTACGCGAGCCCCAAGCCGGCCGCGGGGCGGCAGCACAGGCGGAGGCGCAACACTTGGCGGCGAACGCTGCGATCATCACGCGGGTATCGTAGAAGCCCGTTCGCCGGCTTGTCAAGTCCCGCGCGGCATATACGACAGGGCGCCAAGAATTAGATTACACCGATTAGCCCGATGTTTTCCCGTGAGATTCGGAGACACGCGATGATACGGCTCGTAAGCGTCCGCTACGCGGCACTCTGTTTGGCAGGCGTGGGATCGAGCGTGGCCGCGCCGTCACCCGCGACCGTGCGGGCACAGGGCGCCGCACCCTTCGTGTATACGCCCGGAGCGCAGCAATATCGCATAACGACGGTCACCAAGCGGACACAGGATCAATCGGGCGGCCGCGCGCCGTTCGAGTTCGAGGTGACGACGACCCAATACGTCACGGTGCGCATCACCAGCGCGGGCCACGACACGCTGGGCGTCGCGATCGCGATGGATTCGCTCGCCGTCGCATCGACGCTCGATGCGCTGCCGGCCGACACCGATGGCTTCAAGGGAACGGTGTTGCGCGGAACGATGTCGCCGCAGGGACGCATGTACGCGTTCGAGGCGCCGGCGGGCACGCAGCCCGGCAAGGTGACGGCCCTGTACCGGGCATTTCGTCCGTTCCTCGTCCCCTTCCCGAGCACGGCGATGGCGCCGGGGCTCACGTGGACGGATAGCACGGTCGACCACATCGAAAAGAAGCCGTTCAGCATCACGTCGACCAGCGTGACGACGTGGACGGTGACGGGCGACACGACGTACGCCGGACAGAAGGCGTGGCGCGTGGAGCGCGTCGCCATCGTGACCACATCGGGCACCGGGACGGAAGGAACGATGCCCTTGCACCTGGAAGGGGATGACACCATTCGGGGTGTCCGGTACGTCACCATGGGCGGGGTGTACGTCGGCGGGTCGGCGACCCAGACGAGCCTGCTCCAGATGAACACGCAGGTCGGGGCTGACCAGAGCGAGAGCTCGCCGATCCGGCAAACGATCAAGACCACAATTCAGCCCCTGTCGATGCTGCGGACAGCGGGCTCGTAACGCCGCCCAACCGGACGCTCCGGGCCCGCCCGCGCCGTCCTCTAGCGCGGGGCTGGGCGATTGAATATCGTCATCAACCATGCGCCGGGCTTAGGTCGGCGGACAATTTTGAGTAGTGCCGGATTCGGGCGCCCGACTAGTCGAGGCGTCCGCGTCCCTATTAACCTGAGGCGGAGGGTACGGGATGGCCACATCGGAAGCGGCGACGCTCGCGGAAGCCACGCGACGCGTGTTGGACATGCGCCGCGTGAACGTATCGAGAGCCAAGATCGCGGAGGCGATGGGCGTCAGCATGGACGTCATCCGGACGATCGAGCGCCTGGGAGCCAGGAAAACGCGGCGCGTCGCGCGCCGGCGCATCCTCCGCTGGATGGGTCAAGGGGGCTCCGCCATCGCCGCGCCGCCGCCGCGGCCACCGGGGAAGCGCGGTCCGGGCCGTCCGCCCGGGTCGGGACGGAAGCGCGGGCGTAGCGCCCGTGCGAAGGCGGCCCCCACCACGCGCGTCGTCCCCAGCGCACCGGCTGTCCGATCGGCCGACGCCACGACGGTCACGCTTGAACTAGACGGAGGGAGGGTGCTCCGCCTTCGCGGCGGGCACTCCTATCTGCTGCGCGGCAGCGTGCTTTTCGAGGTCCTGGCGGTTTAGGGTCCCGGATGCGACACCGGCGCCGGCCCGAGGTGGGGTCGGCGCCGGTAGCGTGGCGCAGTACTGGGCACTACTGGGGCGGCAGGATTCGAACCTGCACCTTCTCGGTTAACAGCCGAGCGGTCTGCCAGTTGACCTACGCCCCACCGGTACGGTCCGTCCGCTACACCCGCACGAGCTTCTTGTACGCAATGCGGTGCGGACGCTCCGCGTCGACGCCCTTCCGCTTCTGGAAGTCATCGGCGTACGCGCGGTAATTCCCCTCGAACCACACGACCTCGCTGTTCCCCTCGAACGCGAGGATATGTGTCGCGATCCGATCCAGAAACCACCGATCGTGCGTGATCACGACGGCGCACCCCGCGAAGTCCAGCAGCGCCTCTTCGAGGGCGCGGAGGGTATCAACATCGAGATCGTTGGTCGGTTCGTCAAGCAGCAAGACGTTCGCGCCGCTCTTGAGCAGCTTCGCCAAATGCAGGCGGTTGCGCTCGCCGCCCGACAGGTCCTGCACCTTTTTCTGCTGATCGGCGCCGCGGAAATTGAAGCTCGCCAGATACGCGCGCGCGTTGATCTCGCGCTTCCCGACCTGAATGGTCTCGCGCCCCTCGCTGACTTCCTGCCACACCGAGTGCGCCCCGTTCAACTCGCGCGATTGGTCCACGTAGGCCAGCTGGACGGTCTCGCCGACGGTCAGCGACCCGCCATCGGGCTGGTCGAGCCCGGCGATCATGCGGAACAGCGTCGTCTTGCCTGCGCCATTGGGACCGATGACACCCACGATCCCGCCGCGCGGTAACGCAAACGATAGCCCGTCGATGAGCAGGGTCTCCCCAAATCCCTTGCGCAGGTCCTCGGCGATGACGACGTCATTGCCGAGCCGGGGCGGCGGGGGAATCACGATCTCGTTCTGCAGGACGCGCTCCGCTGCGGCGGCGGTGGCCAGCTCCTCGTACCGCTGGACGCGCGCTTTTGACTTGGCCTGCCGCGCGCGGGGCGCCATGCGCACCCATTCGAGCTCGCGCTCGAGCGTTCGCTGCCGGGCCGATGCGTGCTTCTCCTCCTGTGCCAACCGCGTGCGCTTCTGATCCAGCCACGCCGTGTAGTTCCCTTCGTAGGGAATCCCGTGTCCGCGGTCCAGCTCGAGGATCCAGCCGGCCACGTTGTCCAGGAAGTACCGGTCGTGCGTGACCGCGACGACGGTTCCGGGAAACTCCGCCAGGTGGCGCTCGAGCCACGCCACGCTCTCGGCGTCGAGATGGTTCGTCGGCTCGTCGAGCAGAAGCAGGTCCGGCTCCTCGAGCAGCACGCGACAGAGGGCTACGCGCCGGCGCTCTCCGCCCGACAGCCGGGCGACGTCCGCGTCTCCGGGAGGAAGGCGAAGAGCGTCCATGGCGATCTCGATCGTCCGATCGATCTCCCAGGCGTTGCTCGCCTCGATGCGCTCCTGGACGCGTGCCTGCTCGTCGAGGAGCTTGGTCATGGCGTCGTCGGACATCGGTTCGGCAAATGCCAGCGAGATCTCCTCGAAGCGGCGCAGCAGATCCCGGACCGGCTTCACGGCATCCTCGACATTGCCGCGGACGTCCTTGGTCGCATCGAGCCCGGGCTCCTGGGAGAGGTAGCTCACCCGTGTGCCCTGGTGGGCCCAGGCTTCCCCCTGAAAGTCCTCGTCGGCACCGGCCATGATGCGGAGGAGGGATGACTTCCCCGCCCCGTTGGCGCCCAGGACGCCGATCTTCGCGCCCGGGTAGAACGAGAGGTAGATGTCGCGCAGGATCTCGCGCGAGGGCGGGACGACCTTACGCAGCCCCTTCATGACGTAGATGAATTGCGGCGGCACGGGGGGAATATAGCGAGGCCCTCCTGACAACCGGCCGCCGTGCCCGTAGCGTTGGCGAGCGACGGACGGTGCCGCAGCTCAGGGATTCGCGAGGGGGGAAGAATGGCGTTCGTGTCGGTGACTCGGCTACGCGCCATGCCCCGGCTCGCCGGGTGGTGCGACGAAGCCGCGGTGGCACACTGGACTACGGATGCCGGCGCCGACCTCCCCACAATCGTCGAGGCCCACGCCCGACTGGGAGCCGAGGGACGGTTGACACCGGTCGACAACCCGTCGGCTGCGCACACGGCCCGCGCGTTTGCGGCCCCCCGCTCGGCGGTCGGGCGGTCGCTCGCGCTCACCCCTGACAATCGGCCGCGGCGCCACTAGCGTTCCCCGTATGGCTCTCTCCCCGCGGACTCGACGGAGCATCGCGTGCGTGGCCGCGCTGGTAGCCGCATGGATCCCTCGGGCCGGCGCGCGCGCCCAGAGCGTCGCCGCGCCCCCGCCGGTCCGGGTGGGACAGCGCGCCCCCGCGGCGCCGGTCACGCGGCTGGATGGATCGACCACCAACGTCGCCCACTATATCGGGCAGCGGCCGGTCGTGATCGAGTTCTGGGGCACATGGTGCGGCAACTGCCGCGCGCTCGAGCCCGCGATGCATGCGGCCCACGCGGCGCTGGGCGATCGGGTCACGTTCCTGACCGTCGCCGTCTCGGTCGATGAGACACCGGCCGACGTCGCGAGCTATACCCGCGCGCACGACTATCCGCCGGACGTCGTCTTCGACCCCACCGGGGCCGCGGTCGACGCGTACGGCGCCCCGGGCACGTCGTTCGTCGTGGTCGTCGATCGATCGGGCGGCATCGTGTACACCGGGAGCGGCGGCGACCAGGATCTCGCCGCCGCGATCCACAAGGCGCTGTAGTGGCACCCGCCGCGCCCCTTGCCCCGCGCCGTCCACCCTGCATCATCCCCGGAAATGCTGGCCATTGACCTGAAGGGACGCCGCGCGCTCGTCGCCGGTGTCGGCGACGACGGCGGGTACGGATTCGCGATCGCGAAGGCGCTGGCCGAGGCGGGCGCCACGGTGTGCGTAGGGACCTGGCCCCCGGCGCTCGGCATCTTTCGCACGCTGCTCGAGCGCGGGAAGATGGACGCGTCGCGGACGCTCGCGGATGGATCGCTCCTGAATTTCGAGCGGATCTACCCGCTGGATGCCGCGTTCGACCGGATCGAGGACGCGCCCGAGGATGTGCGCACGAACAAGCGGTACAAGGATGTCGGCGACTTCTCGATCGGGGGACTCGCGGCGCAGCTCGTGGCGGATTTCGGCGACCGCCCGCTCGACATCGTGGTCCATTCCCTCGCGAACGGTCCCGAGGTAAAGCGCCCCTTGCTCGAGACGAGCCGAGCGGGGTATCTCGCGGCCGTGAGCGTCAGCGCCTACTCCCTCGTCGCCATGGTCACGCGTCTCGGGCCGCTGCTGCGGCCCGCCGCGTCCGTTCTGTCGATCACCTATCTGGCGAGCGAGCGGGTGATTCCCGGGTACGGAGGCGGGATGTCATCGGCCAAGGCCGCGCTCGAAAGCGACACGCGGGTACTCGCCTTCGAAGCCGGGCGCGCGTTCGGCGCGCGCGTCAACACGATCTCGGCCGGCCCCTACGCATCGCGCGCGGCGAGCGCGATCGGCATCATCGATCGCATGGTCGCGTATTGTGCGGCCAATTCCCCGCTGCCGGAGCCCGTCCGGCCCGAGGAGATCGCGGGAACGGCCGCGTTCCTCGCGAGCCCGCTTGCCGCCGGCATCACGGGCGCCACCATTTACGTGGACAAGGGATACCATGCCATGGGGATGGCGGCCGTCGATCCGACATCCATCCCCGCCACCCCCCAGCCGCCGCCGGCCCCATAGCGCCGCCGCTCACGTATGTCCTGGCGCCGATCGGCGGACCGGCCGGCGAGCGGATCCGCGAGATTCAACGCACCTACGACCCGAAGATGGCGGATATGTACGCGCCGCACGTGACGCTCGCCGGCTCGTCGGGGGTGGGACCGATCGTTCCAGGCACCACCGCCGCGGCGATCCGCGCCGCGCTCCTGCCCGTGACGCTGGGGACCCCCGTCCTGAGCGTGACGTTCGGCGCTCCGCACCGTTTCATGCAGACCAATATCGTGAGCCTCCCGCTCGACCCGCACGGTCCGCTTCGCGCACTGCACGATCGGATCGCCACCAGCGGCATCCCGTTCCTGCAGGCGCGATTCACCTTCACGCCGCACGTGACGCTCAGCTTTTTCCCCGAGCTCGATCGCGAGACGACGCGCGCGCTGATGCGGCTTCGCGTGGCCGACGCGGCGTTCTTCGATCGACTGGTCGTGTCGCGCGCCGCGGAATCCGGTAAGCCGCGCGTTCTGTTCGAGCTGCCCCTGGTCGGGTAGCCCTATTCCGCCGGAGCCGGTTCGCCGTATGATTGGCGCATGGCGGAGCGGATGTACGTCACGATGGCTGCGCTGGGGACAGACCAACCCGGGGTTGTACGGTTGGTGTCGCATTACGTCTCCCAGCGCGGGGGGAACATCGAGGACAGCCGCATGGTCGCGCTGGGGGGCGTGTGCGGCATCATGCTTCTCATCTCCGCCGACGCCGCGGCGGCCGCGCGCCTCATGGAGGATCTCCCGGAGCTCGAGCGGACGACCGCGCTCCGGGTGCTGATCCAGGGTGCGCGCGAGCGCGCCGATCGCGTGCCCGGCGGCGGCGCCCGAGGGGTCGGCGCCCTTTGGGTCGTCACGGCCAGTGCGGCCGACCGGGAAGGGCTATTGGTGGATCTCACCGACGCGGTGCGCAGCGTCGGCGGCGACATTGTCGAGCTCGATACGACGACCTACCAGGCCGTCCCCGGCGGGCGGCCGATGTTCGAGCTCAAGATGACGGTCGCGTTGCGGGCCGCGGGGGAAGTTGGGCGGATGAAGGACGCCCTCATGGCCATCGCGGCCGATCAGGGGATCGCCCTGGATATCAAGCCGGCGGAACGCTCGGCCACGAAGGCGACAGGGCTGACCCTCCTGTCCTGATCGGCCGCGCGGGCGGCCCGCAGAACGCCGGCGCCCGCGCCTTTACACGATCGTGCCACGATCGCGGGCAAACCTATCCGTCCCGCGGAGTATCTCACCCGTGTCGGCACACTCGCCCGCTCGAGACAGAACGCGGCGGAGAGTCCGCCGTCAGCCCACGCAGCCGATTTCCCCAGTCATTTCGTTTCGTCCCTCGGAGTAGCCATGCGGATCACACGCACGACCCTGACAGTTACCGCGATCGCATACGCCCTGACGACCGCCGCGGGTACGTTGCACGCTCAGTACGAGATACTTGGCGCCATTGCCGGACAGGTGACCGACTGGCGCGGGACCGCTCTCCCCTCGGTGCACGTCGACGCGACGGATCGGGAGACCGGGAAGAGGATCGCGGCCATCACCGACGAGGAAGGTCGCTACGTCCTCGCGGGGCTCGACACGGACCACCACTTCACACTGCACGTCCGGTGTATCGGATTCGTTCCGCGGACCGAGCCGGATGTTCGGGCGGTCACGCCGGCGATCGGGCTGCCGCC
>PLLD01000247.1 GCA_003141205.1 Gemmatimonadota bacterium | reverse complement strand
AGCGTGCGCTCGGTGTACGCGCTCGACTCCATGTCGAGCCGGACGAACGACCCGTGCGCGCGCGCCCGCCGCAGGATCACACTCATGAGCTCGACGCACAGGGCCTCCGAGACGTCCAGCCCCATCGCCGTCAGCTTCACGGAAACGTTCGCATCGATCGATCGTTCATGGATACGGTCGAGCATCCGGAGGTATTCGTCCGCCGCGGCACGCGCCTCGGCCTCCGTATTCACGCTCTCCCCCAGAAAGTCGAGCGATGCGCTGATCTTCCGCGTATTCAGGCCACGCACCGCGTCGAGGACGCTGTCGAGGGTCTCGCCCGCCACAAACCGTTCGGCCATGCGCTTCGCGAACCGGTTGCGGCGCACCAGATTGAAGATCTGCGGCTGATTGGAGAGGTAGAGTAGTGTCTGTCGAATCATGGGACGCGCGTGAAACGTAGCACCACCCGAGGGGGGGGCGCCCGAACGGCGGCGCTGGTCGCCCTGGCCGCCGAGCCGTTCGATCTCCTCGTCATCGGCGCAGGGATCACCGGCGCAGGCATCGCCCGCGACGCGGCCCTGCGCGGACTGCGCACCGCCCTCGTCGAGCGCGACGACTTCGGCAGCGGCACCTCGAGCCGCTCCTCCCGGCTGGTGCACGGCGGCGTGCGCTACCTGGAGTACGGCTACTTCCACCTCGTCTTCGAGGCCAGCCGCGAGCGGCGCATCCTGCTCCGCATCGCCCCACACCTCGTCCACCCGCTCGCGTTCACCTGGCCGGTGTATCGCGGCGCCCGCCTGCAACGCTGGAAGCTCGGCGCGGGGCTGCTCCTCTACGATTCCCTCGCCCTCTTCCGGAACGTCGCCCGGCATCGCCGCCTCACGGCCGCCGACCTCCTGGCGCGCGAGCCCGGCCTCCGCACCGACGACCTCGTCGGCGGCGCCGTGTACTTCGATGCCGCGACGGACGACTCTCGCCTCACACTCACCAACGCGCTCTCGGCCGTGGCCGCCGGCGCCGTCGTCGCCAACCACACGGCGGTCGACGGGATCGAGCACGACGCGAACGGTCGCGCCACAGGCGCGGCGATCCGCGATGGGCTTACCGGCGCCACATGCCTCGCGCGCGCACACGTCATCGTCAACGCCGCGGGGCCGTGGGGCGACGCGGTGCGCCGCCTGGATGAGCCCGCGGGGGAAGCAGCCGCGGTGCACGGGACCAAAGGGGTGCATCTCGCCGTTCCGGCCGCACGCGTGGGGAATGCGGGCGCCGTGACGCTGATCTCTCCCGTCGACGCCCGCGTCATGTTCGTGCTGCCGGCGGGGGCGTTCACGATCATCGGAACGACCGACACGGAAACGACGGCGTCTCCCGACACCGTCCGCGCCGACACGAGCGACATCGCGTACCTGCTCGAGTCGGTGAACGCGATGTTCCCCGCCGCGCACCTCTCGCGCGCGGACGTCGTGAGCGCGTGGGCCGGGATCCGTCCGCTCGTCGCGACGGGCAACGCCGGCGATCCGGCGAGCGCCTCGCGCGAGCACGCAATCGTCACCGGACCGTCGGGGATGATCACCGTGAGCGGAGGGAAATTGACCACCTATCGCGCGATGGCCGCCGAGGTCGTGGGCGTCGTCGAGACGGCGCTCGGCCGCGCGATCACGCCCACGCGAACCGCGATCGATCACCTGCCGGGATGGGATCGTGCGGCGGCCGTGGCCGACCTCGCCGCCCCAAACGCCTCCCTCTCGGGCGCCCTCGTCCCCGGGCTGCGGTATACGGGTGCCGATCTCGTGTATGGGGCGCAGTCCGAGATGGCCTGCACGCTGGCCGATCTGCTGATACGCCGCACGCATATAGCATTTGAAACGCGGGATGCGGGGATCGGCGTGGCCCCCCTCGCGGCCGACATCGTCGCGCGTACGCTGGGCTGGGATGCGGACGAGCGGCGGAGACAGGTGGATGACTATACGAAGGAGGCCGCCCGGATCTTCGCCGTCGATCCCTGACAGTAGGTCTCTCCTTTCTCCTCTTTACTTTCTACCCTACTACGGCTAGGCCGTCACGGCCTAGCCGTCGGGGCCTAGCCGTCGTGGATCGTGCGCAGCTCGAGGATCTTGAGCCGGCGGGTGACCTCGGACAGCCGGAGCACCGTCACGTCGCCCAAGCCACGCCCGACGAGCGCGCGCCCGATCGGCGACGACATGCTGCACTGCCCATCCTCGAGCTCGACCGCATCCCCGAAGACGAGACTGTAGGACTCCTTCCCTTTCGTCGCGACGTCCTCGACCACCACGCGCGAGCCCAGCCCGACCTTGTCGGACGGGATCTGGTGGATGTCGATCGAGGCCAGCTTCGACAAGCGCTGATGCAACTGCCCCAGCCGCGCCCGCACGAACTGCTGCCGCTCGAGCGCCGCCTTGTACTCGCTGTTTTCCCGCAGGTCGCCGAGCTCGACCGCTTTCCGGATCTCGGCCGGCAGCGTGACATTGAGCTCATGCTGCAGAAGCTCGACTTCGTCGCCGAGCTTCTGTTTCAATTCCTCGATCATCGTCGGATCCCGTCGATGGGCAGTGGATTTCGTGCCCGTTTTGCGAAGCTATCCGCGCGCCCACGGAACCGCAATCGGCCCGCGGAGCACTGCGCGCTGTGACCTTTTGACCGTACTCGCGTCGTGCACGAGACCTCTGTAGCGACTTTGACGTCTGTGGGGATGGCCAATGCTGACAACTGATCGGGTGGGGCGACGGACCGCGGGAAACCTTCGCGGCGCGCGCACGGCTTTCGTATCCATCGTCCTGCTCACCGCGGTATTGTCCGCGGCGTGCGAGGGCCCAGCCACCGGATATACCCCGAACACCAGCGTCATCGGACCCACGAGCGGCGGCGGTGGTGGAGGCAGCGGGGGCGCCGTGTCCGGCACCTACGCGCTCCTGACCGTCGACGGGAACCCCCTGCCCGACACACTGGTCGATGACAGCATCGTCACCAGCGACTCGACGCATATCCTGCGCATGTCGCTCGACAGCGCCTTCATCGTGCTGCACGGGGATACCACGACCACATCGTACAACTACCTGTCGGTCGAAGAGCAGCTGACCTATGCCGCCAACCCCTCGGGGGATTTTACGGCCTTCCACAGCGTCATCGCCGACACGCTGAGAGGGGCATACGTATACAGCCCCAGCACCTCCAACGTGACGCTCACCCTCACGGGGGCCGCGCCGGACTCCGGCGGGGTCGTGCCGATCGGCTCCTTCGCCCTCTCGTTCGCCCCCGACACCTTGGCCGGCACCGTCAGCTTCGACGTGACCGACCTCCTCGGCAACTTCGTCTCGGCAAACTCCGGGGCGTTCCTCTACGTGAACAACGGCACGGGCCCGGCCATCGACCGCGTGCCGCCGCACGTCATGACGTCACTGCGGCGTTACTGACAGGCGTGTGACGCGGGAGCCGCGGTCCCCGCCGCGGCTCGCCACCCTCGGCCATTTCGCATTGCGACGCGTGCGCGGCGACGACGGCCGCTGCCGCTTCGGCGGGATCGTCGGTCAGGAAAATCAGGTCCATGTCGGCCGGGGAGATCTTCCCTTCCCCCACGACCCGCGCATGCAGCCAGCGCACCAATCCCGCCCAATAGTGCCGGCCGAACAGGATGACGGGAAAGCGATAGATCTTTCCGGTCTGGATCAGCGCCAGCGCTTCGAACATCTCGTCCAGCGTGCCGAAGCCACCCGGAAAGATGATGAACGCCACCGAATACTTGATGAACATCGTCTTCCGCACGAAAAAGTAGCGGAAGTTGATGAGCGTATCGACGTAGGGGTTCGTCCCCTGCTCGAACGGGAGCTCGATGTTGCACCCGACCGAATGGCCGCCGCCATCGCGCGCACCCCGATTCGCCGCTTCCATGATCCCCGGCCCGGCCCCCGTGATGATCGAGAACCCCGCTTCGGCCAGCAGCCGCGCCGTCTCGCGCGCCGCCGCGTAGTCCGGATCATCGGGACCCGTCCGGGCCGAGCCGAAGACGGACACCCCGCGGGTCACCGACGCGAGCGTGTCGAACCCTTCGATCAGCTCCGCCGTCATCTTCATCACGCGCCACGGATCCGTGCGCGTGAAATCCATCGGCGCGCTCGGCTGCTGCAGGAGCTTCTCATCCTCCGTCACGGGCGGATAGTCCCGGATCGCCTCGTCGACGTAGCGCACGAATCCCGACCGGCGCGATTCCGATTGCTGCGAGGGCGGGACACGCCCGGCGAGGATGTGCCCGCGCTCCGTGCGCTCGCGAACGCCCTCGAGCGCGGCCTGGCCGGCCGCCGCCAGGACGTCGGGATCCGCGTGCTTCCCGGTCGCCGTGCGAAGACCGCGGGGGAGTCGTGACGCGCGCGGGGATTTCGGTGGGGGAGTCGAGCGGCGTTTGGTCATGGCAGGAGTCTAGAGGGAGCGGGCGCGCGCAACCCACCGCGCGTACCGCACGACATCGGCAACCGGCGGCACCGCGTCCGGCGATCCATACGCCGTGGACATCCGCCACCGGACGTAATCCCGGTCGGGAAGGGGCAGAAACGGGGGACGCGTATACCACCGCCGGCGCCGGAAGCGCCACGCAACGCGGAGAAGCGCGAGCGCGAGCGCGGGACGCCCGATGGCGCGTGTGACAAGCGCACCCATTAATCGTACACGAGTCATGCGAGCGGAATCTATCCA
The DNA here is from genome assembly GCA_003141205.1 of Gemmatimonadota bacterium. GTDB lineage: Bacteria > Gemmatimonadota > Gemmatimonadetes > Gemmatimonadales > Gemmatimonadaceae > FEN-1251. The sequence goes on along the minus strand of PLLD01000247.1, from coordinate 17,261 downwards.
CCGTGATGCGACGCGCTGACCGGGTTCTGGTCTCCGCCGTCGCCGTGCTCGCGGCATGGGTCGCGGTTCAGGCGCACCGTATCCCTCGGCCGCGCCGCCCGCGCGCATCCTCGAGCGCGTACGCCGTCGACGTGACTCCGGCGCCGCCCCCCGTTCGGCCTGACCCGGAGACCCCCGTTCGGCTCGCGCCGTTCGCCAATCCCGGAAGTGCCGCCGACGTCGCGACCGATGTTTCGGCGGGCACCGAGACGACGCGCCCGTCATCCCGCGAGCCACCACCGGTGCGCGACCTGGCCGAGATTCACCGCCGCCTCGCCGATGGCCAGGCGGGGACGTACATCCGCGACATCCTGGCCGAGCGCGATTCCACCATCGTGCGCTGGCCCGATCGGATGTCGCGTCCGCTGCGCGTCTGGGTCCAATCGGGCGACCGGATTCCCGGATGGAACCCGGTATTCGTGAACCGCGTGCGCGACGCATTCACCACATGGCAAGGCGTCGGCGTGCCCGTGCCCTTCACCTTCGTGCTCGACTCGAACGAGGCGGACGTCCACGTCGCATGGATCGATCATTTCTCCGAGCCGATCAGCGGCAAGACGCTGTGGGCGCGCGACCAGCAATGGTGGATCGTGGACGCGAACATCACGATCGCACTGCATCACAATCAGGGGGAAGCGCTCGACGCCGCCGCCGTCCGCGCGATCGCGCTCCACGAGGTCGGACATCTCCTTGGTCTCGACCACTCTAGTGACACCGCGAACATCATGACGGCGCGCGTTCGCGTCCGGGAATTGTCCGCTGCCGACCGCGCCACCATCCGCCTCATATACCAACTCCCCCCAGGCTCCGTCCGTTAGCCCGCGGCCGAGGTTGCTTCGGTGTCACCTCTTCGTCCTTGACTGGGGGATCATAACGCCCCCATATATGGGCTCCTACCACGTAGGGTGAAATGGCTTACCCTGTTGTCGCTCTTGGATTTGCGCTCGCTTCGGTCGGTCTGCCTGTCCGGGCTCCCAAGTTGGCCGGAATGTCGGCGCACCGCCTGGAGGCGATCTCCCACGTCGTGATGCGGGGGATCGGCGCCGGAGGCTATCCAGGAGCGGCGGTCGTCGTCGGACGCAACGGGTATGTCGTATGGGAGCGCGGGTTCGGCCGTTTGAGCTGGACCACCTCGAGCCCCCGGGTCACTCCGGAGGGCACGCTGTACGATCTCGCGTCGCTGACGAAGGTCGTCGGCACGACGACGGCGATCATGATCCTGTACGATCAGGGACGCATCTCGCTCGACACACCGGTCAATGCGTATCTCCCCGCTTTCACCGGCGGATACAAGGACTCGGTGACCATCCGGCAACTTCTGACGCATCGCTCCGGGCTGCCCGCCGGCCGCGACCTCTGGCGGCTCGCAACCAATCCGCAGGATGCTCGGCGCTACGTCATGGACACGCCGCTGGTGTGCAGGCCCGGCGACTGCTTCATGTACTCGGACCTGGGCTTCGATCTCTTAGGCATGGTCGTGGAGTCGGTGTCCGGCGAAGGACTGGACGTGTTCCTCACGGAGCACGTGTTCCAGCCCTTGCACATGGACGAAACCTTCTACCGTCCGGCCGACTCCCTCCGCGCACGCGTCGCGCCGACCGAGGTGAGTCCTCCGCGCGGATATCCGCTGCAGGGAGAGGTCCACGACGAGAACGCGTACGCGCTGGGCGGCGTCGCGGGACACGCAGGACTCTTCAGCACGGCAGCCGATCTCGCCGTCTTCGCCCAGATGATGCTGAACGGCGGGAGTTACAACGGCGTGCACATCATCAGCGACACGACCACGGCCCTGTTCACTCGGCGCGCCGCCGGCACGCGCGCGCTCGGATGGGACACCTGTGACGACGAAGGGAGCTGCGGGCGCTTTCTGAGCGACCGCTCCTACGGCCACACCGGCTTCACCGGCACATCGATCTGGATCGATCCGGACCGGCAGATGTTCGTGATCCTCCTGACGAACCGCGTGCACGCCGCCCGCGCTCGGCGACCGGCCAAGGTGATCGCCGATGTGCGCGCCGATCTCGCCGACGCATCAGCGGCGGCCGTGCTGGATGACCCGTCGCGGTCACTGGCGACCCCGGTCAGCTTCCGCTCGGACCGCGCGATCGGCTGGAATCACACGCCGCGTGCGCGCCGGTCCCCGCGCAGCCGCGCCGCGGCCCGCGCCCGGCGCTCCCACGCGCAGCGCCGCAAGACGCCCGCCGCCAAAAGTAAGTAAGAGCGGGCGTCAGCCCGCGCGCGCCTTCACCACAAGCACGCCCGCCGCAACGGCGATGTTCAGCGCCGTGTTCCACTCGCGGCGCCAGGCCAGATCCCACCGATACGCCCCCCCCGGCCCCCCGCTGACGGCGCCCCCGCGCGGGATCCGCGGGAGCCACCGCGGCGTCCCCGCCGCGTAGGCGCGGTACGCGCCACCGAAGGTCGACGTCAGCACGTCCTCCTCGTACCGGACGATGAGGGAATAGGCGACCGCAAACAGAGCGAGCGCCACGCACGCAAAGCGCGGATCGCCCAACGCCGTCGCGCACCCCGCCCAGAGAAGGCCATTCCCGATGTAGATCGGATTGCGCGTCCACGCGTAGGGCCCGTGCACGACGAGCGTGCGCACCGCGCGGGTGCGCCGCCGCGTCTCCGGACCCGCGGCCGCAACACCTACGATGCGGAGCCCGATCCCGAGGACCAGCAACGCCGCCGCCGCGGCCCACGTCCCCCGTCCCGCACCGGCCGTCGACACCGGCAGCGCGACCAGCGCGAGCGGAAGCGCGCTCCGCCGGCGAAAGAGCCACTCGCCCACGCGCACGGGCCACTCGTGCCCGCTCGCCTGACACTCGCCCGCGCGCACCACGCTGCCGCCCTCAGCCATGACCTCCGTCGCCATCACCTTCCCCGGGGCTAGATTTCGTCGTTCGTGACCGCGCCTGCATCGATCTCGCCCCCGCCACCGCCGCATGCGGTGCAATACCTCGACGAGGGGCCGCGCACCACAGCGATGTTGACCGGCCTCCTGCGCGACGCGCCCCGGCCATTGGCCGTGGCCCTCGACACCGAAGGCGCCAGCTTCCACCGCTTCGTCGATCGAATTTACCTGCTGCAACTGACGACCCGCGATCAGAGCGCCATCATCGATCCGCTGCGCGTCTCGCCGGCCGATCTCGCCCCCTTAGGTGCCCTGCTCGCCGATCCGGCCGTGGAGATCGTCTTTCACGATGCCGACTACGATCTGCGCCTCCTGCATCAGGATTACGGGTGGAGCGCGACAGCGTTGTTCGACACGCGCATCGCGGCGCAGCTCGTCGGACTTCGGAGCTTCGGCCTCGCGGCCCTGCTCGAGCGGTACTTCGGGGTCCGGCTCGACAAGCGCTATCAGCGCGCCGACTGGTCGATGCGCCCGCTCTTGCCGGAGATGCTGGACTACGCGGCCCAGGACACCCGCTACCTCCTCGACCTCCGCGACCGGCTGCGCGCCGACCTCGATCGACTTGGCCGGTGGGCATGGGCGGCCGAGGAGTTCACGCGGCTCGAGGGGATCGCCTGGCCCAGTGAGGACCCGGCCGACGCGTTCCTGCGCATCAAGGGATCCCGCGATCTCACGCGGCACGAGCTCGCCGTGCTGCGCGAGCTCGCGCAGTGGCGCGACAGCGTGGCAGCCACGCTCGATCGCGCCACCTTCCGAGTGGTCGGCAACGAAGTGCTGCTCACTGCGGCGCGGGAGCAACCGACGACGCGCGATGCCCTCGCCGCGATTCGCGGAATGCCGCGCGGGATCATCGAGACCCGGGGCGCCGATCTGTTGGCCGCCATCGCCCGCGGCAAAGCCGTTCCCGAGGACCAGCTCCCCCGCTTTCCGCGCGCCCCCCGCTGGGATCGCGATCCCGACCTCGACGAGCACGTGACACGACTCAAGGCGGTCCGTGACGCCGCGGCGACGCGATTGACGCTCGACCCGGGGGTGCTCTGCTCGCGCGAGCGGCTCGAGGCGATCGCGCGCCGCAAGCCGGCGACGCTGCAGGAGATGGCCGCGATCCCGGACGTGCGCCGGTGGCAGGTGGCGGAGCTGGGAACGGAGTTTCTCGCGGCCTTGTGAACGGCCCCGTGATCGGGCCCTAGCAGGCCCTTGAGCAGGCCCTTGAGCGGAGACGGCCGCGCTAGATCCCCATGTAGGCGCGGACCTTGGGCTCGATGCGATCCGGACTCCAGAACGGCGTCCACACGAGGTTCATGCGCACATCCGTCACGCCGGATAGGAGCCGCAGCTGGCGCTCCGCTTCGCCCATAATCTCCGGACCCGACGGACAGCCGGGCGACGTCAGCGTCATGTCGACCGTCACGACCGAGCCGTCCACGCGGACGTCGTAGACCAGTCCCAGATCGACGATGTTCAAGTTGAGATCCGGATCCTTGACCCCGCGCAGCACCGCACGCGCCGCATCGGCCGTCACGACCGGCGCCGTCGCCGATTCCACCGTCACGACGGTGCCATCGGCGATCTCCGCGCCTATGGTTGGATCGATGTTGGATTCCATCCGGCCTCTCCTCTCTCCTTTCTACCCACCACTCTCTAGCCGACGCGCGTCAGCGCGTTGGCTTGTGCGGCGGGTTCTCACCCTTGAACACGTCGCGGTTGATCTGGATGTACTGCTGCTGCGTCGCCGGAACGTCTTCCTCGGGAAAGATCGCGGTGACCGGACACTCCGGCTCACACGCCCCGCAGTCGATGCACTCGTCGGGGTGGATGTAGAGCATCTTCTCACCTTCGTAGATGCAATCCACGGGGCAGACGTCTACGCAGGCTTTGTCCTTGACGTCGATGCAGGCTTCGGCGATGACGTACGGCATGGCGTAACTTACCGACCGCGCGGGACCGGTGGCAGGGGCTCGCGCCGGTCCACGATCGCCCCGAGCGTGCCACCGTAGACGAGCTCCGTCACGTATCCGCGCGTCAGCCACTCGTGCGGGAATCCGAGCTCGACGGCGCTCACGGCATCGAGCGCCGCGAGCTGCTCGCTCGAGAGCGTCACGTCGAGTGCCCCCAGGCTCTCCTCCAGCTGCGCGACCCGCCGCACCCCGAGGATCGGGATGACTCGGCCGCGCTGGTGCAGCAGCCACGCGACGGCGACCTGACTCGCCGTCCGGCCGATCTCCCCCGCGATCCGAACGACCTCGGTCGCGATCGCGATGTTACGGTCCGCCAGCCGAATGCTCCCCGGCTTGAGACGCACCGGATTCGCCGCGTCGGGCGCCGCGTTGTATTTCCCCGTCAGCACACCACCGCCGAGCGGGGACCACGCCGCGACCGCGAGATCGAACGCACGCGCCATCGGCAGCAGGTCGCGCTCGACCGTCCGCTCGATGAGGCTGTACTCGATCTGGAGCCCCACGAACGCGGTCCACCCGCGCAGATCGGCCAGCGTATTCGCCTGCGACACGACCCAGGCCGGTGTATCGGAGATCCCGATGTACAGCACCTTCCCCGCGCGGACCATGTCGTCGAACGCCCGCATGACCTCATCGACCGGCGTCAGGAAGTCCCACGCATGCAGCCAGAAGACGTCGACGTAGTCCGTGCGCAGGCGCTTGAGACTCCCATCCAGAGCCTGCACCATGTTCTTGCGATGATTGCCCGCGGCGTTCGGATCGCCCTTTCGCGTGAACAGGGTGTACTTGGTCGCGACGACGAAGTGGCCGCGATCGGACCGGATGAACTCCCCCACGTACCGCTCGCTCGTTCCTTCGGTGTACCGATTCGCCGTGTCGATGAAATTGCCGCCGCGCTCCGCGTACGTGTCGAAGATGCGCTTGGACTCCTCCTTCGAGGCGCCATACCCCCATTCTTCACCGAATGTCATGGTACCGAGCGCAACCTCGGAGACGCGCAGCCCCGACCGGCCGAAGAGACGATACTGCATGCGCTGCAAATTAATGGCACCGGGCGCTGGGGTCCGTCACAATTTCGCGCGGCGCCTCGCCACCCTCATCGCGGCCGCCGGAGGAGCCCCCCTCGCGTGCGCCGGACACGCGTCTCCCCCCGCGACACCCCCCTCCGCCGCCGCGTCGGTCCAGCCGTCACGCCCCGCCCCCCCGGCCGCGGAGATGGCCGACTCCACCTACCTCCGCAGCCGCGCCCTCATGGTCCCGGTGCTCGGCGTGACGCCCTCCCACGTGCACGATTCCTTCCTCGACGGGCGCAGCGGCTCCCGCGTCCACCACGCCGTCGATATCATGGCCCCACGCGGCACCCCGGTTCTCGCCGCCGACGACGGACGGGTGCTCCGCATGCGCCGCAACTCGTTCGGCGGGAATACGATCTACGCGCTCGACGCGGGTGAGCGATACGTGTATTACTACGCCCACCTCGACCGCTACGCGTCGCAGCTGTATGAGGGGAAGATCGTCGCCAAGGGGGAAGTGATCGGTTACGTCGGCACGACCGGCAACGCCCCGAAGAACGTGCCGCACCTGCACTTTCAGCTCATGAAACGGCCCAACGCCGCGCGCTGGTGGGATGGCACTCCGATCGATCCGACGGCCTTTCTCGCGCTCCCCGGAGTCAAGGCGCTCGCGGCACCCTGACCGGATCGGTGCTCGGCGCTACGCCGGGGCGTCGTCGAGACGCCGCGCCGACCACGTGAGCGACCAGCTTCGACTGCTCCCGGCGGGCACCCATTGCGTCTGCCGCCCCCCCTTGATCGCCGCCGTCAACGCGTCGGCCGCCCCGATGCACGGCGCAAGGGCGAGATTCCGCGCCGGATGCCCGTCGGGCGGCGACTTCACTTCACCGTTGTTGAGCCACAGAGCGACGTGCGGCACCGCACGCCCATCGAATCGGACATCCAGCCGCAGCGGTCCTTCCGTCACCCCGAGCACCACGGGCGCGGCCGGAAGGTCCACGAAGAGCTTGCACGCGTAGCGACGCGCGATGGCCGCCGGAAACGCCAGGTCGGCGATGCTCCTCGCCAACCGCACGTTGGGCCAGCGGCATTCTGCCGCGATCCCCTTGAGGGCGCTCCCCTGCGCATCCGCCACACGCACCAGCGCCCCCGTCGGCAGCTCGAGCCGCGTCACGTCGGTGAGCGGCAGCATCGGCTGCGACGACCAGAGAAAGGGGAGCGGAACCGCCCCCGTATTCTCGATCGTGTAGCCCACGCGCAGCTCACCCGCGTGCGTGATCTGCACCGAGCGCAGGAAGCGGTACGGCAAGCGCTGCCCCGTCCACGCGCACGTCGCGCGCTGGCCGTCGTCGTCCCGATCGAAGTGCACCGCCGGATGCTGCGTCCACAGCTCACCATGATCCGGGAGAGCAAGACCCCCATACCGCGGAGTCCCCGAGGCGAGGACACACGCGGCCACCGTCGGAAAACACTCGTCGTACCCGCCGCTGTTCCCGGTCTCGGCGTACGACGCGCCCTCGACGGGCGGCCCAAAGGGAAGATCCGGATTGGCCCACAGCCACTGCCGGCCACCCAGCTCGAGCTCCACGATGCGACCCCCGATCGAGGGGGCCAGCGTCACACGCGCTCCGCCACCCCGGAGCTCGATGACGCCGAACGTCGTCACGCGAGCGACGCCGGGTCGACTCCTCGCGTGGCGAAGATCCGTGCGACCGCTTCGCCGATCTTGTTGTTCGGCGTGCTGGCCCCCGCGGTGATGCCGACGCGGAGCGGACCCGTCGCGGGCAGCCACGCCGTCGTCTCTATCTCGTCGTGGGCTCCGGCCGGCCGGTGCCGGATCGTGCCGCTGACCGGGTCGAGACAGTCCGCATCCTCGACGTGAAACGTCGGGACGTGCGTGGCACAGATCGCCGCGAGCGAGATCGTATTGCTCGAGTTGTACCCGCCGACGACGACCATCACATCGAGCGACTCGCGCAGCAATTCCTCGACGGCGTCCTGCCGGTCCTGCGTGGCGCTGCAGATCGTATCGAAGGTGCGAAAGTTCGCGGCCCGATAGTCGGCCCCGAAGCGGCGCTCCATCGACGCCCCGATGGCCTCGCCTATGGCGATCGATTCGCGCGCGAGCATGGTGGTCTGATTGGCCACACCGATCCGCTGCAGGTCGATCGCCGGATCGAACGCCGGTGAGGCGCCCGCCGCGAAGCGGCTCACGAAGGCCGCGCGATCCCCCCGCCCCTCGATGTACTCGCAGACGATGCGGGCCTCGTCCATGTCGCGCACGACGAGGTATCGCCCCCCGGTGTGCTTCTCGACCTGCGAGGCCGTCGCCCGCGTTTCCTCGTGGTAATACTTGCCGTGAATGAGCGCGGTCAGTCCGTCGCGCGCGTACGTGTCGACCCGCTTCCACACGTTGAGAACCGATCCGCAGGTCGTGTCCACGACGACGGCGCCGATGCGCCGGAGCGTCTCGAAGTCGCTGATCGTCACGCCGAACGCCGGCACGATCACGACGTCCTGCGGGCCGACCGCGCTGAAATCGAAGCCCTGCGCCTCAGGGGAGAGGAACAGGATCCCCATCTCCCGCAGNNGACGTGCGGATTGTGGATGATCTGCCCGGCTAGATAGATCCGCCGGTCCGGGAATTTCGTCCGGGTCTGGTAAGCGTACTCGACCGCGCGCTCGACCCCGTAACAGAACCCGAACTCCCGCGCCAGCCGGATGGTCACGCCATCCCCGGCCAGCGTATTCTCGTTGGCCCGCAAACGGTCGACCAATCCCCCGGTATAGTCGGCCGCCAGCGTGGCTTGCACCTCCGCCTTGAGCCCGAACCCCTTCCTGTAATACGCGGAGGTTGTCTCCGTGACCGTCATACGGTGAATCTAGCACCCGACCGTGCGGACTTCCCGCCACCAGGACTGCCCCGTAGGTTCCCGGCCCAATGTCCGCCGACGAGCAAACCCCCCGGTCGACGCCGCCCACAGAGCCCGATGGCGTCGAACCGGCCGCGGCTGCGACCCTCCCCGTTCTCCTGCGCCCACCCCCCCTCGCAAAAGGGGACACGATCGGCGTCGTGGCCCCGTCGTACGCACCCCGCCCGGGCTGGCTCGCGCGCGGCGTCAAGGCGCTCGAGCGCGCGGGCTACGGCGTCATTCTGGATTCCGAGCTAAGCACCCTGCGTCGTTTTCAGCGCTCGGAGGACGAGCGCCGTGCCGAGAATCTGATGGGGATGTGGCTCGAGCCAAGCGTGAAGGCGGTCATTAGCGGCACGGGCGGGTACGGCGCCGCCCGCATGCTGCCGCATCTCGAGCCCGAAGTCTTCCGCCGCAACCCGAAAGCCTTCGTCGGCTACTCCGATGTCACCGCGCTGCACCTCTGGCTCATGCGCCGCGCCGGTCTGCGCGTCTTTCACGGCCCGACGGTCGACGACCTGATCCCGAGCACACGCGACCCGACGATGGCCTCGCTCCTGACCGCCCTCACCGTCCCGCGCCCCACCACCCGCATGGGCCGCGACATCGCGCGCGTCGTCCGTCCCGGGCGGGCCATCGGCCGACTCACCGGCGGCAATCTCTCCCTCGTGCAGCAGACCATCGGCACGCCCTACGAGATCGACACCCGCGACGCGATCCTCTTCCTGGAAGAGACGCGCGACCCGATGTCGGTGGCCGACGAGCGCCTCGTTCACCTGAGGGCCGCCGGCCTGCTGCGCCACGTGCGCGGCGTCGTCCTCGGTCAGCTCTCGCTCGACCGATCCGAAGAGGACGAGTTCGAGGACTTCCTCACCGACCTTCTCGCCGATCTCAACGTCCCGATCATTACCGACTTTCCGGCCGGCCATGAAGTCCCCAATCTCACACTGCCCCTCGGGACCGAAGTCGAATTGGTGGCCGAAGAGCAGACGGGGTGGATCGTCTACCGGGAGGATGCGCTCGCCCCCTCTCCCACTCCTCCCGCCCCTCCCTGAGCCCGACCGCGCGCGCGGTGGCGCGCGGCTTTCGCCCGATTGCCGCAGGTCGTCATGTCGCACCACCGCCGCCGCCCGTTTCGCGTCGCGTCGTAGAACACTCGGCCGCACCGCGGCCCCGCGCACCGGCGAACGCGCACGAGCTCACCCAGCACGAGCGCGTCGGCCGCGGAGTCGGCGACCGGGATCATGAGACCCGCGAACGCGTCCCCAACCGGCGCGAAGGCGCGCACGACCGCGCCATCGTCGCGCACATCGATCCGCCGCGCGCCAGCGCTTCGCCCCAGGACGCGATTGACCTCCGCCACCGCCTCTCGTCGCGCGCGCTCCGCGCCCGCCGCCGAGACGGCACCCCCCCCGCCGCCACGCTCGGCGAGCGCGCGAAACGCCGCGCGGACGCGGCGCGCGTCCGCCAATACGGCTCCCGCGCCCGCCGGCTGCTGCTCCGCACGCCGGAGGATCCCCGACGCGCGCTCGCCATCGAGCGCGCCCGTGACACACAGCCAGTCGAGAAAGGAGCCGAAATCATCGAGGGGATCCGCCGCGCGGGTGGTCCCGGGCGCACCGCGCCGGCGCGAACGGCCGCCGGCGGCCAGCGGATCCGTGTTGACGAAATCGAGCCACACTCGCATGCCCACCGCGCCCTCCTCTCCGCTGCGTCCCCCGCCGACTCAGAGCGCCCGAATATGGATCCCGCGCGCGGCCAGCTCCGCGATGTACCGCTCGGCCGGGACGCACTCGTCCGGCGTGAAGACACCCGGCGGGCCGACTTCCCCCCGCACCTGCATCTGCCCGGTGATCGACAGCGAGTAGCCCGTCGTCCGCATCATGGCGCTGATTCCGCGCGCCACGTCGGCGTAGTCGATCAGCTCCCACCCAAGGGTCCGGCGCTCGCCGCCGCGCTCGCCATCCACGATCACCCGCATGGCGACCAGATCCTGCCCCGTCGCCCGGGTCAGACGCGGGCCCAGAACGGACACCATGACGTCGCGCGGCACGACGTCGAGTCCCTTGACCTTCACCGGCGCGAGCTCGAACAGGCCCAGGTCGCGCATCGCGGCCATGATGTGCGCGTGACCGGGATACCGCAGCGTCTTGTACTCCATCGTGGGGATCTGCCCCTCGTATCGGATCGCGAGCGTCGACAGCCCCCCGGCCGTATGGAACGCCTCGAGCCGCCCGACCGGCGCGGGAAACGCGACCGGCTCGATCTCCGAGAGCGCCGTCACGCTCTCGCGCTTCCCATCGCGCAAGACCCACGACCGCGTCGTGTAATAGTCGAGCACCCCCTCGAGCGAGTACACGATCTGATAGTTCAGCGGTGGCTCAGGGTGCTGGGGCAGCCCGCCGACGTAGATGCGGACGGCGGTCACCCGATCGAGCTGCGCGATCCCATGTTGGGCGACGATGTTCACCATCCCCGGCGCGAGCCCGCAGTCGGGGATCACCGTGATCCCTTTCGCCGCCGCGCGCGCGTGCAGCTGCTTCTGCTGGAAGACGATCTCGGTGTTCCCGCCGAGATCGGCGAAATGGATGCCGACGTCCGCGGCGTGACGCGCCAGATCGAGGTTCAGATAGTAGGGGATGGCGCTCATCGCCGCGTCGCTCTCCCGCATGAGCGCCCGCATCGCCTCCGCATCCCGCACGTCGATGCGCGTCGGGATGAGCCTCTCCCCGGCGTACGGCCGCAGAAAGGGGGCGAGATGATCGACGGCGATGTCCGCCAGGCGCACCTGCACGACGTCCGGATTCTGGAGCAGATCGTAGGCGCAGGCCGAGCCTTGCAGGCCGGCGCCCAGTACGAGCATTCGCATGGAGTGACGTCAGGTCGGAAGTGTTGACCGGCGCGCGCTGCTCCGGGCAGTCATCGCCGCGCCGCGGAAAGAGCCGCTCAGCGAGCCCCGGCGTCCACCGTGGCCGCCCGGCCCCCTGCCGGAAGATGCGCCGTGAGGTAGCGCGTGAGTAGCGAGTACAGGTGCACGGTCGTCCCCGGCCCTTCACTGAGGGCGTGCGTCCGATTCGGATACACCATGAGATCGAACGGCTTGCCGAGCCCCACGAGCCGATTGATGAGCTCCTCCGTCCCCTGGAAGTGCACGTTGTCGTCGCCCGACCCATGGACGATGAGCAGGCTGCCCCGCAGCCCTTCGGCGTACGTGACCGGCGACGCTCGGCGGTATCCCTCCGCGTTGGCGTCGGGTAGCCCCATGTAGCGCTCTTCGTAGATCGTGTCGTACAGCCGGTCGTCGGTGAGCGGCGACAGAGCCATCCCGACCGAGTAGAGCTCCGGATACCGAAAGAGCGCCATCAAGGTGTTGGACCCGCCCCCGCTGTGCCCCCAGATCGCGACGCGTGTGGTGTCGACGTACGGCCGGTCGCGCGCGAGCGCGCGCAACGCCGCCGCCTGTTCCGCCGCGGAGCGCGACCAGTCCTCGCCGTAGATCACCTTGCGCCATGCCCGCCCCTTCGGTGCGGGGGTTCCCCTGTTGTCGAAGCTGACGACGAGGTATCCCTGCACGGCCAGCGATCGGAGCCACAGCCCGAGGCGCCCGCCCCACGCATCGACGACGGTTTGCGCCGCGGGCCCGCCGTAGACGTACACGAGCACCGGGTATCGACGCACGGGATCGAAGTCCGGCGGCGTGAGCATCCAGCCGTCCACGTGAACTCCACCGCCGATATCGACGCGCAGAAACTGCGATCGCGCCGCGAGCAGCGGGGCCGCGGCCGTCTGCGTCCCCGCGTTCTTCTCGAGGGTGCGCGGCGCGTCGTGGCGCGGCAGCGGGACGACATCCGTTACGGGCACGGCATCGAAGGTGGAATACGTGTGCAGTGCCCACCGCGCATCGGGCGCGATCACGTAGGCGTGCGTGCCCGGCTGGCTCGCCGGCGACAGACGCTCGGGCACGCCCTTGCCATCGAGGCGCGCGCGATAGAGGTAGCGCTGCGTGGCGTTGTCGGGCGACGCCATGTAGTACACCCACTGCGCATCCACGGCGGCGACCCCGATCACATCGAAGGCCCCCCGCGTGAGGAGCCTGACGTCGCGCCCGTCGCGCGAGACGAGGTACAGGTGCCGCCATCCATCGCGCTCGCTGACCCAGAGAAAATGCTTCCCGTGGTCGAGCCAGCGGAGATCATCGACGACGTCGACCCACGCGCTATCCCGCTCCGTGAGCACCGTCCTGACGGCGCCGGTCGCCGCATCGGCAATCAGGAGATCGTCGGTGTTCTGCAATCGATTGAAGTGCTGCGCGACCAGCTCCGAGGCGTTCCCCGCCCAGTCGAGCCGCGGGAGATAGCCGTCGCGGGGATCGCCGGGGATGGCCAGCCATACGGTCGCGCCGCCCGCCGCGGGGACCACCCCCGCGCGGACGGCGGAATTGGTCGTTCCCGCCTTCGGGTACTGCACCGGACGCGCGAACGAGTACAGCGAGTCCGTATCGTCGATCAGCAGAAAATCGCGCACGCCGGCGACGTCGAATTGCAGGAACGCGATCTTCGTCCCGTCCGGGGACCAGCGAAAACAGTCCCGCGCCTTGAACTCCTCCTCGTACACCCAGTCGGATGTGCCGTTGATCAGCGTGGGCGATCCGTCCGATGTCAGCCGCACGGGCGCGGCGGGATGTGCGGCATCGCCGCCCAGATCCTCGACGAACAGATCGTGATCCCGCACGTACGCCACGCGCTGCCCGTCGGGGGAGAACTTGGCGAACATCAGGGTCGAGGGAGCCGCGCCGCCACCGAGCTGGCGGAGCGTCCCGGCCCGCCGGTCGAGCACCCAATAGTCCCCGCGCGTGTTGTCGCGCCACACACGCTGGGAGTTGGTGAAGAGCAGGAGCCGGGACCCGTCCGGCGACCAGCCATACCCCTCGATGCCGAGCGGATGCGCCGCGCCGGGAGGGGTCAGCTGGCGCGCGCCGACATAAATCGTGCGCGCCCCCGTGGCCGCATCGTACCGCACGATGTCGCGCGCCTCGGGCACGTCGGCCGACGGCTCGACCGTCGTATACGCGGCACCCTGCCCTGCCACCGGCGGAAGCCATTGCATCGGACCGACTCGCGCGGTTCCGAGTGCCGGCGCGGTGAAGATCCGCGCGACCGTCAGCGCGGCGCTGTCCGGCCCGGAGCTCTCCTGCGCGGAGCCCGCACCGGCTGCCGCGGACGCGACTAGTCCCACGAGAAGCGCGCGGCCGATTCGCTCCACACCACGGATCACGAGCGTCACCCTCCGATCTTCGTCTTGGTCCAGATGATGATCACGGCACAGCTCGAGTTGCCGGCCTGGGTATACTGGGCCGGCACGTCGACCGAATTGAAGACCTCGACGGCCGAGACCTCTTCGGGGCGCATGTAATCGTTGATGTCCCCCGGGGTCTGCTGGGTGTAGGGAACGTCGTCCACGTAGTATTTCACGCACCCGCCCCCCGCCGTGCGAGACGACGTGAGCGTGGGCTGGCCGCTCGAGTAATTGACGGTGATCCCCGGCATCGTCGTGAAGATGTCCGTCATGATCTGCGGGTCCTTCTCGGCGATCTGGTCTTCGGTCAGGAAATGGCCGAGCCCCATCCGCTTGCGGTCCGTGAAGCCCACGAGCTTGAGCCCCTTCTCGACCTTCGATGCCTCGACGTTGATCCTGGCCAGCGTCGGCGGCGCCGGGCGTATGAGAACCGTGACCGTGCGGGGCGCGCGCGACGACAGATCGATCGGCATCGACGTCGGTGCGTAGGACACCTTGCGTACGTCCAGCTCCTGCGTTCCCGAGGGCAGCCCGGAGAGCGTGAAAGCACCGCTGTCGTTGGTGACCGCCTTCGGCTCCGCACCCGCGACCGATACCTCCGCGGCCACGACGGCCTTCCCCGCCTGGTCGAGAACGCGTCCGTTAGCGACCGCATGGCCACGGCGCAGACCCACGACCGCTGGCACGGCAGCAGCCTTGGCCTTGGCCGGGGCCGGGGAGGGCGCGGCAGACGCCTCGGGCGCCGCCGCGACGACCGTCGTCGTATCCGCGAGCGGAACGTGCAGGCTGGCCAGCGTGACGAGCTGCCCGTCGATCTTCACGGGCACACCCGCCGTGCCCAGCCCCTTGCTCGAGGCACGCAGCACACCGGTCATCTTGTCCGGCAGCCCGCAGATCTGGAATGAGCCGCTCGAGTCGACGGTCGCGACCCGCACGCGGGACAGGTGCCGCAGGCCCACCGATTTTCCGATCTCCACCTGGTTCCACGTCAGCGAGACGCGGGCCCCGACCGATGGCGCATCGGTGTCGGCGTCGAGCACGCGCCCGAGTACCACGGCGGGCCCGGTGATCCGCTTCTCCGGAAGACAGTACAGATTGACCAGAGCGGTCGGTGACGGGGTCGCGAGCTTGAGCACCGCGTACCGCCCGGCGGGAAAGGACACGGGTTGCGTGCCGAGCGCGAGCCCGATCGAATCCAGCAGGGGATGAAAGAGACCGAGCTGGTATGCCCCCGGCGGAACGCTGTCGATCCGGAACTGGCCCAGCGAATCGGTCGTGGCCTGCCGGGTCGTCCCCGACACGATGACCACCGCACCCGCTAACGCGGTGCCGTGAATGCTGTCCACCGCGACACCGATCGCCCCGGACAGGCGCGTCCCCCCCGTATCGGCCGGCAGCGCGGGGGCTGCGGGCGCAGGCGCCGCACGACCGGTCGCGGAGGAGGGCCGCGAGGGCGTTTTCGGGGTGCTCTGGGCGGCGAGCCGTTCCGATCCCCATGCCAGGGGCAGGACGCACAGGACGCGCGCGATTCGTCTCATGGACGGGTAAATTACGTTGGTGCCCGCACCGCGGCACCCTTCCTTCGACGAGTGGTCATGACCGCACCCAACATTCGCGAGCGCATCGTTCCGCGCTTGATCGACGACGAGATCAAAGAATCGTTCATCAACTACTCGATGAGCGTCATCGTCTCACGCGCCCTTCCCGATGTCCGGGACGGGCTGAAGCCGGTCCACCGGCGCGTGTTATACGCGATGAACGAGCTGGGGCTCGTCCCCGGCCGCGCCTACAAGAAATCCGCCCTCGTCGTCGGCGACGTCCTCGGTAAATACCACCCGCACGGCGACTCGTCCGTCTACGACGCGATCGTGCGCATGGTGCAGGAATTCTCCCTCCGCTACCCCCTGGTGGACGGCCAGGGAAACTGGGGGAGCGCCGACGGGGACAACGCCGCCGCGTACCGGTATACGGAAGCGCGGCTCATGCCCATCGCGACGGAGATGCTCGCGGACATCGACAAGGAAACCGTCGATTTCGCGCCCAACTTCGACGACCGCCTGCAGGAGCCGAAGGTCCTCCCCTCGGCCATTCCGAACCTGCTCGTGAATGGCTCCTCCGGCATCGCCGTGGGGATGGCGACGAACATCCCGCCGCACAACCTGAAAGAGGTCATCACCGCCGTCGTCGCGCTGATCGAGAATCCGGATCTGACGCCGGTCGAGCTGCGCAAGATGGTGAAGGGCCCCGATTTCCCGACCGGCGGCTACATCTACGGGCGGCAGGGGATCAAGGATTACCAGGAGACGGGGCGCGGCCGGATCGTGATGCGCGCCCGCGCCGTGATCGAGGAGAAGGAGTCCTCGGGGCGGAGCCAGATCGCCGTGACCGAGCTCCCGTATCAGGTCAGCGGCAACAAGCTGCAGGAGATCATCCGCGACCTCGTGGCCGACAAGCGGGTCGAGGGGATCTCGGCCATGCGCGACGAGACCAGCCGCGAAGGCCGCCGCCTCGTGCTCGAGCTCAAGCGCGACGCGATTCCGCGCGTGGTGCTCAACCAGCTGTACAAGCACACCCCGATGCAGAGCACCTTCGGCGTCATCATGCTGGCCCTGGTGCCCGATCCGGGGACCCGCCAGCTCGTGCCGAAGGTCATGGCGCTCAAGGAGATCCTCGAGCACTACATCACGCACCGGCACGACGTCATCGTCCGGCGCGCCCAGTTCGATCTCGATCACGCGGTGGCCCGCGCGCACATCCTCGAGGGGCTCAGGATCGCGGTCGACAACATCGACGCGGTCGTCGCCCTCATCCGGCGCGCCAAGGATCCCGAAGAGGCGAGCACGCAGCTGCAAGCGAGCTTCTCCCTCTCCGAGCGCCAGGCGAAGGCGATCCTCGACATGCGCCTCGCGCGCCTCACCGGGCTCGAGATCGAGAAGCTCGACGCCGAATTGCGCGAGCTCAACGCCACCATCGCGGGGCTGCGCGAGCTGCTCGGCTCCCGCCCGAAGCGGATGCAGCTCATGAAGGAGGAGCTGACCGTCATCGGCGAGCGCTACGGCGACAAGCGGCGCTCCGAGATCACGAGCGACGAGGAAGAGTTCACGATCGAGGACCTGATCGCCGAAGA
>PLLD01000112.1 GCA_003141205.1 Gemmatimonadota bacterium | reverse complement strand
TGCCGGAGGCGCAGCTCGACCGGTTTCTGCTCAAGATTCGCGTGCCGTATCCATCGGCTGAGTCCGAGCTCGAGATCCTGGCGCGGTATGCGGAGGGGTTCGACTCCGAGCGATTGGAGGAGCGGCCGATCGCGCCGGTCGTGGATGCGGCGGGGTGCCGGGCGTTGCGCTCGGCCGTGGACGGGGTGAAGGTCGCGCTCGAGGTGCGGAGCTACATCGCGGCGATCGTGCGGGCGACGCGGGAGGATCCGGCGCTGACGCTGGGCGGGTCGCCGCGGGCCACCGTGTCCCTCTTTCGGGCGGCCCGGGGCGCGGCGGTGATTGCGGGTCGCGATTTCGTGACGCCGGACGATGTCAAGGACATGGCGCCCGCCGTCTTGCGGCATCGGTTGATCGTGGCGCCGGAGGTGGAGGTCGAGGGGCGGAGTGCGGACGAGGTGTTGCAGGCGGTGCTGACGCGCGTACCGGCGCCGCAGTGACGCCGATCGCGACCGGGCACGGCCGTCCGCGGGTTGCCGCGGAGTAGACCCCATGCGATTTACGCCGACGAAGCGGCTGGTTGTCCTCGTGGCTGGGACGGCTCCTGTGTGGCTGCTGGGGCTGGTCCCCGGATTTGGGGCTGCCGCATGGATCATCGCGGGTGTTCTCACGACCATCGTGGCCGCCGTGGTGGGCGACGCCGTGTTCACGCCGGGGCGGCGGGAGCTCGATGTGAGTCGCGAGCTCCCTGTGGCTATCGGCGTGGGCGACGTCCTGGACGGAACGTACGTCATCACATCGCGCTGGCCCGCGACGGTCGTGGGGACGGTCTACGACGGCCTGCCGGAGGGGATCGCGCGCGCGGACGGGGCGCCGCAGGTCTTCCGTGTCGAGGCGAATGCATCGACGGTCGTGCCGGTCAGCATCGTCGGGCGGTCGCGCGGAGAGTGGCCACTTGGCCGGGTGGTGGTGCGCGTCCGCGGGCGCGCCGGGCTCGTCGAGCGGACGATTCGGTACGCGATCGGCGGCTCGATCACGGTGGCGCCGTCGCTGGCGAACGTGCGGCGCTATCGGTTGCTGGCCGTGCAGCGGCGGTTGCGCGAGGTGGGTGTGCGGGCGTTACGGCGCCGAGGAGAGGGGACGAGCTTCGCGGGGCTCCGGGAGTACACGCCGGGGGACGATCCGCGCTCGGTGGATTGGAAGGCGACGGCTCGGCGACGGAAGCTGATTACGCGCGAATTCGCGATCGAGCAGGGGCAGACGGTGATGCTCGCGGTGGATGCGGGGCGGCTGATGACGCAGATCGCGGACCGGTATGCGCGGTTCGAGTATGCGCTGTCGTCTGCGCTTGCGCTGGCCGACATCGCGATCGCGAGTGGGGATCAGGTCGGGCTGCTGGTGTTCAACGATGCGGTCCGCGCGTTCGTGCCGCCTGGTCGCGGGCGTGCCGCGCTGGGTGCCGTGCGGGACGCCCTGTTGCCGGTACAGGCGACGATGGTCGAGCCGGACTATGGGGCGGCATTCCGGACGCTGGAGATCCGGCACCGGCGGCGTGCGCTCGTCGTGCTGTTCACGGATGTGATCGATGTTCGGGCGTCGCAGGCATTGATCGCGCACACGGCGCGGAGTGCGCGGCGGCATCTGCCGCTCGTGGTAGCGCTGCGGAACGAGGCACTCGTGGGTGCGGCGGCTCCGGCCGGGATCGCGTCGAGCGGAGCTGTCTACGAGCGTGCGGCGGCGGAGGAGCTGCTGTCGGCGCGGGACGAGGCGTTGGGGCGGATGCGGCAGTCGGGGGTGAGTGTGATCGATGTGAAGCCGCAGGCGATGACGGCCGCGGTGATTAACAGGTATCTCGAGCTCAAGGGCCGGGGGGCGGTGTAGGGGGGATAGGTGACATTCCCGAGAAATGGCGCGAAATACTCACACCGGACTATGCCCGGAAGTCACCGGTCGCGAACGTCAACTGCCTGGCAATCTGACTTTCTCAGCACACGGAATAACCGCCATCGACTGGAAGCGTCACGCCGGTAATGAAGTCGGCACCGCGAGAGGCGAGGAAGACTGCTGCACCAATAATGTCGTCCGATTGCCCCCAGCGATTAGCTGGCGTGCGCGCAAGGATTGCGTCATTCATGGGTGATTTACGAACCGCGTCTGTCATGTCCGTTTCGATCCAGCCCGGCGCGATTGCATTGACTTGGATGTTATGACCGGCCAACTCAATCGCCATAGACTTGGTGAGTTGCACGACCGCGCCCTTTGCTGCGCTGTACGAAGGCACGAGGCCCGATCCGAAGATCGAGTACATGCTCGCCAAGTTGATGATTTTTCCTCCGCTCTTACGATTGACCATCGACTTGGCGACCAACTGCGAAAGAAGAAAGCAGGCGTTCAGATGCGTTTCAACAGTGTTGTCCCAAATATCTGCAGTTTCGTTGAGCACTCCACCAGTCAGGGCAACGATCCCTGCGTTGTTCACGAGAATGTCGATTCCGCCGAGGGCGCGTTCTACTTGCTCCACGGCAGGGGCCAATGTGGCTCGATCCGTAACATCGAGCCGCGAGACCAGTGCGGGCCTACCAATGCTTTTCAGTTCGGCAAGCACACCGTGATTCTTTTCCTCGTTGCGCGCGAGTACGGCCACGGATGCGCCCGCGCGAGCCAAGCCAAGCGCAATGGAGCGGCCGATTCCGCCATTGCCGCCGGTCACAACAGCGATACGGCCACTCAGGTCAAAAAGTGAGCTGTCGCCAGTCATTGTGCCTCCGCGGGCCTAAAGGTCAGAACGATCAATCGAGCCGCGAGTATGCGTCGGTACCGCGAATTGCCCGTCAATACTACCGGATGCTGCGATCGTCTGCGGGTAGTGACATCGATTCGCCCCGCAAGCGTTTCAGCGGGCCGCGCCGCACCGGATGGGGCTTAGCTCCCCAGCGAGTGTCGGGTCGGCCTAGCTCCATATGACTCCGTAGCAACCTATCCCGGGGCGATGTAGGCGGGATAGGTGGGCGTGTCACCGATTCGTCGCCCCCCGCGCATCGGTGGCCGAACCCGATCGGCTCGGCACAGGTCGCGGTGGCTCGGTGGTGTTACGGTACGACTTTGTAGAGATCGATGGTCGTCTCCTGGGGTGGTGCCGTGAACCCTCCCTTAATGCCCTTCTGCAATAGGGGCAGCAGGACGCGGTCGCGAAAACGCTCCCAGCTCCCCTTCGAATCGTGCACGGCGAAAATCGTCCAGCCTCCGGCAGAGGGACCGGCCGCGTGGAATGTCTGGCCGTCAGGTAGGCGCCATCCGCCGGGATGCACGGCCTCGAGCGTCGCGTCGTACTGCTCCTTGGTGCCGCCGGGGAAATGATGTATGATCGCGTACGCCATCGTCATTCTCCTTTCGAATTGAGATGCACATCGACATACTCAGTGGGACACACACCATTTTCGCCCTTATGGCGACTCGGCGCTGAGCCCATCGAGCCCGATATAGATAGCAGGTTCCGTTCGGTGTGCCAACACGAGTCGAATGCTGGACCGTGAGGCCTGGACTCAGATTGACGGCGCCGACATCTATAGAAGAGTGGAAATCCGGTTCAACCGGTTGAGAGAAGCCGCCGACATGGAACGGAGCGAATCATGCCGCGAACGCGACGCGCAATAATCGGGGTCTGCGCGACATTGGTCACCGGGTCGATCGCGCTGGCTACGTCTGCGCAGGCGGCGGCATCAACCCCGGGGTCAATAATTCTCCCATTCCTCCCGCGCTCCAGAAGCAGGCCGAAGGTCGCTTCGCCCTGGCCCGCCAATGGTTCGAGCGCTCGGCCGCCAAGAACGATGGCTATGCCATGGGCAACCTCGCGATCATGCTCGACGCGGGTGTCGGCGGCCCCGCCGATCCGGCGCGCGCTGCGCAGCTCCGCGAACGGCTGAAGCACATTACCGATCCAGACTTCGTCAAGAAGGTGACTGCCGATCCCGGCAAACTCGCCATGGACGCGGCGTGGCAGTCGGGCCACAGCCGTGACACGGCGCCCAGCGGGCCATGTGTGGTTGCGTGCGACTGACCTGTCATTTTGTAGGAACGCCAGGTACACAGTCGCAGGCAGATAGACACTGTTTTACGGACAAGAGGCTCGTATGCGCAGCACACGCTCAACACTTGCATTCGCTATCGCGGCCGCGTTCGCGGTCACGGTTCCCGCGCTTGGTGGACAACCGCTCGACTGCACGGTTCTCAGCGGGCGCGTCACCGGCGCGAACGGATCGGTCCTCGCTGGGGCACACATCGACGTTACGGACCACGAAACCGGAGACGCCGTGGCCATCCTGACGGGAGAGGATGGTCGGTATGTACTTCCGGGGCTCTTGGATACGCATCACTATACCATGCTCGTCCGGTGTATCGGATTCGCCCCACACACCGAGGATGATCTCCAGGTGATCACGCCACTCCGGCATTCGCTCGACATCATGCTCGCGCCGATCGCGCAGCACGTCATCGCCTAGGTCGGCGTCGTTTTCCGTCGCGCTGAGAATCCCACGGCCCAGCGCACGTAGGCATCTTTCCCTCGTGACAGGGGGAGGACGTTCGGCTGGCTGGCTCCCGCCGCCCGGGGCCGCACTCGCGCACTCGGAGACGCCACGTGGACCGGAAGGCACACTGGGAGGGGGTGTACGCGACGAAGCAGCCCACCGAGGTGAGCTGGTACCAGGCGGAGCCGGTCCGCTCCCTCGAACTGCTGCGCCAAGCAGGGGCCAGCTCGGAGACCGCTCTCATCGACATCGGCGGGGGTGACTCGACCCTTGTCGATGCAGTGGTCTCGGAGCACCTCGGGCGCGTCACCGTACTCGACATCTCAGCAGCGGCGCTCGTGCGAGCGCGCGAGCGCCTGGGGGCGCGGGCGAGCGAGGTCACCTGGATCAAGGCCGACGTGACCCGCGTCGAGCTGCCGGCGCAGACGTTCGACGTGTGGCACGACCGCGCGGTGTTCCACTTCCTCACGCAGGCCGAGGACCGGGCACGCTACGTCGCGACCGCCGCCGCCGCGCTCCGTCCCGGCGGCACCCTCCTCATCGCCACGTTCGCGCCCGATGGCCCCATGCGCTGCAGTGGGCTCGATGTCGCGCGCTACAGCCCCGAAGGCCTGGCACGGGAGCTCGGCGAGGCGTTCGTGCTCAAGCAGGGCTTTGCCGACGTGCACCGCACGCCCGGCGAGGCCGAGCAGCGCTTCACCTTCGCCGTCTTCCAGCACCATTGATCGCGCGCCCCGCCTGTCTCGCGGCCGTCCGGCGGCCGCGGCGCGCCTCAGAACCAGAGAAGGGGGGCCGTTAGCGTGGGCATGGCGAGGTAGTCGCAGACCCGCCTCTCATGGCGCCACGCGCGATCGCCATGGTGCGCGCCTTCATCTCGTCGTAGGTGGCAATACCCACCTTAAACGTCGTCATACGATCACTCCCCCAGTTCGTACCGCGCCATCGACACCTGTCCACCAGCCAACATACGAGGCGCTTTGTCGACGTGGCAATACACCGGCTCCCAAATCGATATCTGGCGTGGAATCCGCAGGCGTGTCGGCACCCGCCATTGAGTGAATTCTCCCGTTGTGCCGTTCAGAGGTCACCGGTTAGACTCGGCCTCCTGCCGCCGATACGAAGGCGTAGGAGGGGATGTCATGCTCCAGCCAGTACAGATACGCTATGATGCTCATGTCGACGCGCTGGCGATTGAGCTCGTGCCGAATGCTCGCCGCGTTCGCACCGTGCAGGCCGCGCCGGGTGTGTATCTGGATTTCGACTCCCGGCAGCGATTGGTAGCTATCGAAGTGCTCGATGCGAGCACGCATGTGCCGCCTGCCACGCTTGCGACGCTCCCCTCAGCAGCCCGGTGGCTGACGCTTACGGAGGCCGCCGCGGAAAGTGGGCTTGCTGCGGCAACCCTGCGCGGGCAGATCCGCAACGGCAGGCTCGAGGCGACAAAGCGGGGTCGCGACTGGGTCGTGGATGCGACGGCGCTGCTCAACTATCTCGAGTCACGCGATGCCCGAGGTCGACCGCCGACACGCCGACGTGCTCGCCACCACGAGTGACAGTGCGCCCGATTGACTACCCCTTAACCATGGTATTACATTGATTTCGTTGTCACCCACTGGTATGGCTGCGACTCAACACTCCCTTCGGATCCCTGAACCGCTCGAAACCGAGCTCAATCGCGAGATTGCGCGGCGGGGCGCTGGCGAGTGGTCGAGCGGTGTCCTCGAGATTCTCGATGAAGCAGTCCGAATGGCCCGCGCGCCCGGAATCGTCTTCGTCGAAGGGCGGGGTGGCCGTCGTGCGGCCGTCGCTCACTCGGGACTCGATGTGTGGGAGATCATCGCCACGTGGATCGAAGCGGGGCGCGACGGAAAAAAGCTTCAGGCCGCTTACGCCGAGCTCACCGAGCTTCAGCTTCGGTCGGCCCTTAACTATTACGCCCTCTACCCCACCGACATCGATGCGCGCCTCGCGATCGAAGCGGAATGGACCGCGGAGCGCGTCGCGGCAGACATGCCTTTCAGCCAACCCGTCGTAGCACACAAAGCGCGACGGTCGGCCGGTGCGTGATCCGCGTGATCGTGGCAAAAAGAGATCCTTGGCAACCGCGGGAGTTTCCTCCAAGTCTCGGGGCTATCGGTTCTACCTGGGTGAGGATATACCCGTCAAAGCCGCCGTCGTAGCCCGCGGCTTGGCGCTCGACGCCGTTCACGCCACCGAGAGGGGACCAACGCCGCGACCGGATATCGAACACGCGGCCGCCGCGGCCGGCGACCGGCGGATTGTCGTCACCTACAATCGCGACGATTTCCTCTCGCTGACCCGAGACGCCTTCGCGAGCGGGCGCGCACATGCCGGCCTGATCATCCTGACGCATCGGCTTCCCCGGGACCCGGCGCGCATCGCTCATGCCCTGAGACGATGGGCCCAAGCGGCGCCACTCACATGGGGGCCACCGCCGCTGCAACCGTATGCCGTCGATTTTCTCTCGGCCTGAAACAATACCTACTGCACGGAACGCCTACCGGCTCCTACTTGGGATCGAACCTCGCATTATCGACGTGCAGCGCCTGGTCGAGACCCTTGATCGTGTCGCGTCCCGTAATACCATGGAAATTCGTATCGTCGAGGTCGGCGAACGTCAGATCCGCCGCCGTGAGGTTCGCACCAGACAGGTTCGCTCGCTGGAACTTGACCTTGCGCAGGTTCGCGCCCGTAAGGTCCGCCCCCGAGAGGTCCGCGCCGCTCAAGTCGCTGCGCATCACACCCATGGGCTGATTGCGGGGATCGGCGCCCATGTCCGCATGCGTGAAATTGGTACGGACGAACTGGGCACCGGGCGCCGCGACGAGCACCCGTGCGCCCGTCAGGTCCGCGTCGCTCAGGTTCGCCCCTATCATGATGACGGCGAAGAGGCTCGCGCCGCGGAGCGTCGCACCGCGGAGATCGGTTCCACGCATCACACCGAGATCGAGCACCGCGCCGTTGAAGTCGGCATGGCGCGCGTCGGCACTGTCGAGATCGGCCGCGAACATCCGCGCGTGCTCGAAGCTCGTTTTCTGGAGATTGGCGTGAGCGAGATTGACGCGGCTGAAATCGAGCCCTGAAAGGTCGAGCCCCGACAGGTCGCGTCCCGAAAAGTTGGCCCGGTGAGTGGTGTCCGCAGCGCGCAGCATCGCCACGACGCCATCCCGTGTCAACTTCGCCGAATCCGCGAAGGCGGCCGACGATTGAAGGGGCCGGCGAATGTCGGGCGAAGGCGACCCCGAATATGCCTCCGCGAACCCGGATAACCCGCACGTGAGCATTCCGGCGATCGCAGCGGACCTGAGTAGCGTGGCTACGATCGAGGTTCGCATGCTACGCAACCTAGCCGTGAGCGCGCCAGGGCGACCTTCGCCCGGCGGGTCCCTCGTCGGCGAGCGCCGCATTGATTACGTTGGGCTCGCTGGCTCGACGGGACAGCCGGGGCCTCGGTGGACTCGGTCACACGTTCGGGCGGAAGCTCCGCCGTCCTCTGGAAATCCACCGTACCGGGGAGGAGAGTGGCGTGTCGCATGGGCGCATCTACACCAACATCGCCGAGACGATCGGCAATACTCCGCTGATTCAGCTCAACGTGCTCGGGGCCGGCCTCCCGGGCCGCGTCGTTGTGAAGCACGAAGGGTTCAACCCGTACAATTCCGTGAAGGACCGGATCGGCGCGGCCATGATCGATGCCGCGCTGGCGCGCGGGGAGCTGCGGCCGGGGATGCTCATCGTCGAGCCGACGAGTGGGAACACCGGTATCGGACTCGCGTTTGTGGCAGCGGCGCGGGGGTACCGCTGCATCTTCACGATGCCCGAGACCATGACCGTCGAGCGTCGTAAGATGCTCGCGGCGTTGGGGTGCACTGTCGTGCTCACGGAGGGGCCGAAAGGGATGAAGGGGGCCATCGCCCGTGCCGAGGAGATCGCGGCCAAGCTTGGCGCCCGCGCGTGGATGCCGCGGCAGTTCGACAATCCCGCCAATCCCGGCATCCACTACGCGACGACGGGACCCGAGATATGGGCCGACACTGCCGGTGCCATCGATATCTTCGTGGCCGGCGTCGGGACCGGCGGGACGATCACGGGCGCCGGCCGGTATTTGCGCGAGCGCAAGCCGGCCCTGCGCGTCGTGGCGGTCGAGCCGGCGGAGAGCGCCGTCCTCTCCGGTGGGGCGCCATCACCGCACAAGCAGCAAGGAATCGGCGCCGGCTTTATTCCCAGTATCCTCGATACGTCGATTTTCGCGGAGGTCATTCAGGTCAGCAACGACGACGCGATCGCGACGACACGCCGCCTGGCGCGCGAGGAGGCCATCTTCGCCGGGATCTCGAGCGGGTCGATCACGTGGGCCGCGCTGCAGCTCGCCGCGCGCCCGGAGAATCGGGGGAAGCTGATCGTCTCGATCATCTGTGATTTCGGCGAACGCTACTTGTCGAATCCGGTCTACGCCGAGCTCGCGGAGCCAGACCAGACGGACATCGCCGACGCGGTGCGCTAGCCTGGCGGCCGCTCTCATTCGTCGTCGTCCCATTCATACCGGGAGTCCCACGAGATGCGCACCGTTCTCCAATCGCTCACAGTGTTGTCGATCGTCGCCGGCATCAGCGGTTGCGGTGCACCGGGGCCCCACGCAACGGGTGACACGGCGGCGGCCGACGCGGCAGCACGCCAGGCGCACGAGGCCTACACGGCGGCAATCAACTCGAACAATCTGGATTCGCTGATCGCGATGGTCACGGAGGATGTCGTATTCCTGTCC
Organism: Gemmatimonadota bacterium; assembly: GCA_003141205.1. Classification (GTDB taxonomy): domain Bacteria; phylum Gemmatimonadota; class Gemmatimonadetes; order Gemmatimonadales; family Gemmatimonadaceae; genus FEN-1251. The sequence continues at coordinate 2,178 of PLLD01000112.1, read as the reverse complement.
CCGAACGAGCCCGTTGTCGTGGGCAAGGCAGCGGTCCGTGCATGGTCCGAGGCGTACCTCAAGGCCTTCACCATACACTGGGACAAGACCGTGTCGGAATTCATCGTCGCCGGTGAGTGGGCGTTCGAGCGCTACGCCTACAAACAGAACGACAAACCCGCGGGCGGCGGTGCGCCTGTCACGGACACGGGGAAGGGCGTGATCATCTATCACCACGACGCGGACGGAAAGTGGCGCGCCGCCCGCGACGCCTGGAACTCGGATCTGCCTGTACCAACGAAGTAACTGTGGGCGACGTGCGCCTCCCAAAGCGCCGTCGCAAGCCGAATAGGCCGCACGTCGCTCGCGCGATGACGTCGCGCTCCCGTCCGCGCACGTACCGCGACCGCCAAGGCTACGCGCGTCGAGCATATTCTACAATACTGGCGCGGCCACGCACCCATCAACTCACCAACCAAAGGATCCAACGATGCGAATGATGCTGAAGGTCTCCATCCCCGTGGAAGAAGGGAACGCGGCAGTGCGCAAAGGAGTGCTCGGATCCACCATCGAGCGGATCCTGAAGGACATGAAGCCCGAAGCCGCGTATTTCGCGGAAGACAACGGAATGCGGACGGGCTTCATCTTCTTCGACATGAAGGACTCGTCGCAGCTGCCCGGTATCGCGGAACCCTGGTTCCTCGCATTCAACGCCGTTCTCACGGTGCGCCCCGCCATGACACCGAAAGACCTCGAGAAGGCGGAAGACGACATCGAGAAGGCGGTGAAGGCGTACGGCCGGCCGTTCTAGCGCGAGACGGTCACCCCTGCACAGGCCTTGCCCGCTGGTACTGCTCGGGCCACGGCACAGCGTGGCCGAGCACCTGCCCGGCATGCAGCGGCCAGTACGGGTCCCGTAGCATCTCGCGCGCCAGAAAGACGAGGTCCGCCTCTCCGTTCCGGATGATCGCGTCGGCCTGATGCGGCTCCGTGATCATCCCCACCGCGGCCGTGCTCACCTTCGCCTCCGCACGCACCCGCGCGGACAGCGGCACCTGATACCCGGGCCCCGTCGGTCCAAAGTACTGGGCGGTATTCCCGCTGGATGAGCAGTCGACGATGTCGACCCCCAAGCGGCCGAGCGCGCGCGCCAGCTCGACCGATTCCGCCGTGGTCCACCCGCCCTCGACCCAGTCCGTCACCGACAAGCGAACGAAGAGCGGCAGCCGCTCCGGCCACACTCCGCGGATCGCGCGCACCGTGTCCAGCACGATCCGGCACCGATTCTCGAATGACCCGCCGTACCTGTCGGTCCGCTGATTGGAGAGCGGCGAGAGAAACTCCTGCAGCAAATATCCGTGGGCCGCGTGCAGCTCGATGACACGGAAGCCGGCAGCCCGCGCGCGCTTCGCTGCCTGCACGAAGCTGTCGATCACACCAGCGATCCCCGCCTCGTCCAACGCGGTCGGGACGATCCACCCCTCCGTGAACGGGATCGGGCTCGGTCCCCAGATCGGACGCCACCCGCCGGCGCTCACAGCCACCGGCCCTGTGCCGTCCCACGGCCGGTAGGTGCTTGCCTTCCGCCCCGCATGCGCGAGCTGCATCCCGGGCACAGCCCCCTGCGATTCGATGAATCGCACGATCGGTGCGAGCGCTTCGGCGTGCGCGTCGCTCCAGATGCCCAGATCCTGCGGACTGATGCGACCGTCGGCCGTCACCGCCGTCGCCTCGGTGAAGACGAGCCCCGCCCCTCCTACCGCCCGGCTCCCCAGGTGCACCATGTGCCAGGCGTTGGCCAAGCCATCGACGCTGGAGTATTCGCACATCGGGGACACGACGATGCGGTTGCGGAGCGTGACGTCGCGCAAGGACAACGGTGAACTGCGCGTAGGGATCTCCGAGTGGCGGTTCGTCCGCACTAAGCCGAGGTGACGCTCCCTCGTTCCACCGGTCTCTCCCCTTTCTCCTCTCTAACCCCTACCCTCTCAGCTCGAAGAGCTGCTCCACCGGCATCGCGAGCGCCCTGGAGAGCCGGAGCGCCAGGATCGTCGACGGCACGAAGCGGCCCCGCTCCACCGTATTGATCGTCTTCCGCGTCACGCCGACGAGCGCCGCCAGCGCTTCCTGCGTGAGCCCGCGCTCCGCCCGGGCCTCGCGCAACGTGTTCTGCAGCGCGCCCGCCGAGAAGTCGAATAG
>PLLD01000317.1 GCA_003141205.1 Gemmatimonadota bacterium | reverse complement strand
CCCATTGATCGAACGAGTCGATGCGCCAGATGGTGCCCTGCGTGAAGACGCTGTGCTCGTACAGCGCCACGAGCGATCCCAGGATCGCCGGGGTCAAGCGGTCGGCGAGGATCGTCGTGGTGGGACGATTGCCCTCGAACGTACGCGGCGGCACGAGGTGCGGAGGGGTGCCCTCGGCGGTGAGCTCATCCGCCGTCTTGCCGAATGCAAGCGCCTCGGTCTGCGCGAACAGGTTCGCCATCAACAGGTCGTGTTGGCTCCCGAGCGGATTGAGAGTCTGGCAGAACCCAATGAAATCGCACGGGATGAGGCGCGTCCCCTGGTGGATCAGCTGGTAGAACGAGTGTTGTCCATTGGTGCCCGGCTCACCCCAGAGAACGGGCGCCGTCTGATAGTCCACGCGCGCGCCGTCGAGCGTGACGTGCTTCCCGTTGCTTTCCATCGTCAGCTGCTGGAGATAAGCGGGGAAGCGACTGAGATATTGGTCGTACGGCAGCACCGCGACAGTCTGCGCGTCGAAAAAGTCGGTATACCAGATGGCGAGCAGACCCACGATCACCGGCAGGTTGCGCTCGAAGGGCGCGGTACGGAAATGCTGGTCCATCGCGCGGAATCCGCCCAGCATCTCGCGGAAGTTGTCCGGGCCGATCGCGAGCATGGTCGAGAGTCCGATCGCCGAATCCATGGAGTAGCGTCCGCCGACCCAATCCCAAAAGCCGAACATGTTGGCGGGGTCGATCCCAAATTCCGCCACGCCCTCGGCGTTGGTCGACACGGCGACGAAGTGACGCGCGACGGCGCGCTCGTCGCCGCCCAGCGCGCGGAGGCTCCATGCGCGCGCGGCGTGGGCATTGGTCAGCGTCTCGAGCGTCGTGAACGTCTTGGAGCAGATGACGAACAGCGTCTCCGCGGCATCGAGGTCGCGGGTCGCCTCGGCGAAGTCCGTGCCGTCGACGTTGGAGACAAACCGGAAGGTCATCTGGCGCTTGCCGTAATGCCGCAGCGCCTCGTACGCCATCACCGGTCCGAGATCCGAGCCCCCGATCCCGATGTTGATGACGTTACGAATGGGCCGCCCTGTGTGACCGCGCCAGCGGCCGCTGCGTATGTCGTCGGAGAAGGCGGCCATGCGGTCGAGGACCTCATGTACCTCTGGCACGACGTTGACACCGTCAACCAGAATCCGCTCGTCCTTGGGCGCCCGCAACGCGACGTGCAGGACGGCGCGTCCCTCGGTCACGTTGATGGTGTCCCCGCGAAACATCGCGTCGATGCGCGAGCGAAGTCCCGATTCCTCGGCGAGGGCAATGAGAAGGCCCATCGTCTCGTTGGTGATGCGATGCTTCGAATAGTCGAGGTACAGACCCGCGGCTTCAGCGGTGAGCCGAGTCCCGCGTTGGGGATCCTCGCTGAAAAGCTCGCGCAGATGACGATCGCGCATCGTGGCGTGATGCGCCGCCAGCGCCGTCCACGCCGGGGTCTTGGTCAGTGCACCAGGAGTCTGACCGGATTCGCCCCGCCGCGATGCCGCCGTCACGAGATCGCCTGCCGCGGGTTCCCGACGGCGGAGGCGCCGAGCCGGGCGGGCATGTCGTCCTCCATGAGATCGCCGATCCGCTCGACCGTCAGATTGGCTGCCGGGTAGGAGCTCGCATGGGTGGAGTCGAGCGCGTAGTGACCCTGGCGTACGAAGACGGTGGTCAATCGGTCCTCCCAGACCTGCTTCATCGCCGCAAGGATGCGCAGCTTGTCGTCGATCATGACGTAGTGCCGGGCCGGGTACCGATCGGCCACGGCAGCGAGCATCTGTTCCTTGTGGATGTAGATCAGCACGCGCCCCTCGACGGCGGCCCACAGTCCCGAGCGCTGGATCTTCCGCGGCTGAAATACGACGTCTCCGTCGGACAAGATGACGGTCGGTCCCCATTGTCGAAGGTATTGGATGGCGTCGAGGGCGCCCGGATACAACCGACTCGCGAACGGATAGTCGACGAGAAAGGCGGACATCTGCAGCAGCCGGGGATCGTTCAGATCGTTCAGCCGGTAGCGCTGCAATGCGCCGAGGTAATCCGCGTACCCCAGCTCGGAGCGCAATTGCTCGAAGATGGCGAAGTAGCGATCCCGGCATTCCGGTCCGAATGTCTTGGCGAGATGATCTCTGAGATCCACCACCACGCGATCGTTGTCGAGGAGGGTATTGTCGCAGTCGAAGAGGAAAACCGTATCGTCGATCGCCGTCATGCCGTCGCCCCGTCCGGCGTCGGGTTATGCCAGGTCCCATCGCGCGCGATGAGCGCGTTGGCCTCCTTCGGGCCCCAGGTGCCAGCCTTGTACGGGCGAACGCGCTCGTGCGTCGTGAGGACGCGATCGACCACGGCCCACGCGCTTTCAACGGCATCTTCGCGGGTGAACAGGGCCCCGTTGCCGATCAGTGCATCGCTCAGCAGACGGTCGTAGGGAGCGTCGGTGACCGGCTGGTGATCCATCAAGTACAGCTCGCGCTGGTCGCCGATAAACTCCTTGCCCACGCGTTTGACGCGAGCCGCGAGGGCGACGGCGGAATTGGGGGAGAGTCGGAAGCGCAGGTAGTTGGCCAGGCCGACCCCCGGTGACGAGTCCGCGAAGATCCGAGACGGCGGCGCATGCAGCTCGACGAGGACTTCCGCCGCGGTGGTGGCCAGGCGCTTGCCGGCGCGCAGGTACCAGGGCACGCCGGCCCAGCGCCATGAGTCGATGAACAAGCGTGCGGCGCAGAAGGTCTCGACGTCGGAGTTCTTGGAGACGCCCTTTTCCTTGCGATAGCCGACGTACTGGCCGCGCACGAGGTCGGCCGGTTTGAGCGGCCGCATGGACTGGAAGACCGTCGCCTGCTCGCTGTGCACGGCTCCGAAGCCCCGGTACGCGGGCGGCTCCATGGCCAGCAGGGCGACGATCTGGAAAAGGTGATTCTCGACCACATCGCGCAGGCAGCCGGCGGTCTCGTAAAAGGCACCGCGGTCCTTCACGCCGAAATCCTCCGCGAGGGTGATCTGGACGCTTGCGACGTAGTTGCGGTTCCAGATCGGCTCGAGGAAGGAATTGGCGAANNAAGTGATCGATGCGGAAGATCGAATCTTCCGGAAAGACCGACAGCGCGATGCTATTGAGCTCTCGCGCGGAGGCCAGGTCGCGGCCAAACGGCTTCTCGACGACGACGCGCGCGTGCGCCGCGAGGCCCGCGGCGCCGAGCCCCCTGATCACGGTCGCGAAGAGGGCGGGTGGGATGGCGAGGTAGTGGGTCGGACGCCGGGCATCGCCCAGGGCGTGCTTGAGCGCGACGAATGTCTCTGGATTGTTGTAATCGCCGCCGACGTAGCGGAACAGGGACAGCAGGCGGCGCAGGGCGCGGGGATCGTCGATTCTCCCCGATTCCCGGACTCCTTTGGCGACGCGCTCGCGGAGCTCGGCGATGCTCAACTGCGAGGCGGCGACGCCAACGATCGGGACGGTGAGCGCGCCCCGTTTCACCATGGCGTAGAGGGCGGGGAAGATGTTCTTGTGCGCGAGGTCGCCCGTCACCCCGAAGAGCACCAGGGCATCGGAGCGCGCCCCGCGGCCATGCCGTTCTTTCATCTCATCTCCTTCGCGTCGCCAAATGGTCGGAGCAAGAGTCGCGCACGCCGAGTCATGGCGCCGACACTGGCCTGACTCAAAGGTAGAGCGGGGGGTGGCGCTTCCGCCGGGGGACCGCGGCGAACGGGATGCCGCAGTCCACCGGTATTACGCACCCGTGACGCGAAGGTGTTGGGGGCCTTCGAGGTCTTTCGCCATGGTGGACGACCTACACGAACACTTGGGTCAGCTCATCGCGTACGCGCGCGT
>PLLD01000088.1 GCA_003141205.1 Gemmatimonadota bacterium | reverse complement strand
GGCTCCCCCACGCATCCCCTTCCCGTCGAGAGCTATCGGGCCTGGGCGGCGACCTATGACTGGAGGACGATCTACGAAACGTCGTTCTTGTACGCCGAGCCCCTCTTTACCCATCAACTCTCCCACGTGTGGATCGACTTCCGCGGCATCCAGGACGCATTCATGCGCGGCCGCGGAAGCGATTACTTCGAGAATAGCCAGCGCGCTACCATGGTGCAGCAGCAGTACGCCATCCGGAATTCTCGAGGATATGCCCAGTATGGTGAATGGTGCTGGGGAATTACCGCGAGCGACGGACCTGGGGAGCTCACCCGCGAGGTTGGTGGCGTCACCAGACAGTTTTTCGGCTACCGGGCGCGGGGCGTGCCCGACGGCCCCGATGACGGTACGCTGGCTCCGTGGGGCGTCGTCGCGTCGCTGCCGTTTGCGCCGGAGATCGTGCTGCCGACCATCTCCCACTTGTGGCGGCAGCGGCTCGGCGGCGCGCATCGCTATGGCTTCAAGACGACGTTCAATCCGACCTTCCCCGATCCTGGCGGGTCGCCGCAGGGGTGGGTGTTGCCTTGGCACTGCGGTCTCAACCAGGCGCCGATCGTTCTGATGATCGAGAACTACCGTTCGGGGTTGGTGTGGCAGTTGCTTCGTGACTGCCCCTATGTCGTGGCCGGACTCCGGGCCGCCGGATTCACCGGTGGCTGGCTCTCCCACCACGTCCCGCAGGGCGATCCCGGGTGAGATCACCACGCCTCTGACGTACACGACCCGCGAGCGCTCGTTTCCCGTACGGCGACACGCCTGCTGAATGGGCTGTGCGACTGGCCAAGTTCGAAGCGGCGGTGCGGAACTTGCGAGCGCTCTCTGGCGCGGATGGGCAGTACGGGCAGTGCGAGTGGGCGGACTACGCCGCGACGCGGCTTCCCGCCGGCACGCCGCGTGAAGGCGCGCGCATGTACAGGGCCCACCGCGAGGCTGTGGTGATCGTCGCGACCGCGAATGTGCTGCAGGGTGGTGCCATGCAGGACCGCTTTACAATCGGAGCCCATCGTTCGGTCCAGCAGGCATGTACTGCGGGAGGGGACGCCAGGCGCCGTCGCCCGCCCGCAGGTTGACGCCGCCGCCGTGAGGGATACGCGCGAGCTGGCGCGGCCGAACACCCGCCATTTCTCCTCCCCGCACGGGGCGACGCCACGGACCCAGCTCCTGTCCAACGGGCGCTATGCCGTGATGATCACCGCCGCGGGCTCAGGGTACAGCCGCTGGCAGGACCTCGCAATCACGCGGTGGCGCGAGGATGCGACCAGCGACGACACCGGCTCGTACGTCTTTCTCCGTGACATCACAAGCGGCGAGCGCTGGTCAGCGGGGTTCCAGCCGAGCGGGGAAGCGCCGGAGAGTTACGACGTCTCTTTCGCCGAGGACCGCGCGGAGTTCATCCGTCGCGACCGGGCGATCGCGACCCGGCTCACGGTGATCGTGTCGTCGGAGGATGACGCCGAAGTCCGCCGGGTCTCGCTCACGAACAACGGCGTCGGGACGCGCGAGATCGAGGTCACGTCGTACGCGGAGATCGTGCTCGCGCCGGCCGCGGGGGACGCGGCCCACCCCGCATTCTCGAACCTGTTCATCCAAACCGAGAGCATCGCCGAGCGAGACACGCTGCTCGCCACGAGGCGGCGGCGGGCGCCGGAAGACGCAGAGATTTGGCTCGCCCATGTCCTCGCGGTGGAGGGCGAGACGATTGGCGAACTGCAGTGGGAGACCAATCGCGCGCACTTCCTCGGGCGGGGGCACGGCGTGCGCGCGCCTCATGCCGAGACGGACGGGCGCGAGCTCTCCAATACCGTCGGCTCGGTGCTTGACCCGATCGTCAGTCTGCGGCGCCGGGTCCGCGTCCGCCCGGGCAAGACGGTCCGCGTGGCATTCTCCACGCTAGTGGCATCTTCGCGAAGCGCGGTACTCGACCTCGCGGACGGGTACCGCGACGTCGCGAGGTTCGAGCGGGTCGCCACCGTCGCCCGGACGCAGGCAGAGGTCCAGCTGCACCGGCTCGGGCTCGAGCCCGACGAGGCACACCTGTTCCAGACGCTCGGCGGGTCCATCCTGTATGCGGATCGGGCGCTGCGCGCCTCCGCCGAGGTGCTGGCGCGCCGGGCGGAAGGGATCGGGGCGCTCTGGGCGCACGGGATCTCGGGGGACCTGCCCATCGTCTTCGTGGAGATCGACCAGCCCGACGACATCGGCATCGTGCGGCAATTGCTGCGCGCGCACGCGTACTGGCGGTTGAAACGCCTCGCGGTCGATCTCGTGATCCTGAACGACCGCTCGTCCTCCGATCTGCAAGATCTGCAGACCCAGCTCGAAACCCTCGTCCAGACAAGTCAGTCCATGCCGCGCCCCGAGGGGTCGGAGTCCCAGGGGAAGGTGTTCACGCTCCGGGCGGACCGGGTGACGGCCGCGCAGCGCGACGTCCTGGAGAGCGTGGCTCGCGTCGATCTCTCGAGCCGGGGCGGTACCTTGGCTGAGCAGGTCACGAGGACACACCGCGCCGAGGCCGCCCCGGTCACGGCCCCACGCCCGCGTCCGGCGGCGGTAACGTCGGCTGTGAAGGCGGCGGAGCCCCACCCGGAACTCGAATTCTACAACGGCCTGGGCGGCTTTGACGCCGACAGGCGGGAGTACGTAACCATCCTCCGCGCGGGCCACTGGACGCCAGCGCCATGGATCAACGTGATCGCCACCCCGAACTTCGGCTGCCTCATCTCCGAGGTGGGGTCGGGCTGCACGTGGTCCATCAACAGTCAGGAGAACCTCCTCACCGCCTGGTCCAACGATCCGGTGAGCGATCCGCCCAGTGAGATGTTCTACATTCGCGATGACGACTCCGGGGAGTTATGGAGTCCCACGCCGCTGCCCATTCACGAGGAGAGTGGCGAATACGTGGTGCGACACGGCCACGGCTATACACGATTCGCGTATGATGCGCATGGCGTGGCGCTCGAGCTGCTGCAATTCGTGCCCGTGGACGATCCGATCAAGATCTCCCGCCTTACCCTGACAAATCATTCACCCCATGCCAGACGCCTCTCGGTGACGGCGTATCTCGAGTGGGTCCTGGGGGTGTCGCGGAGCGGCTCCGCACCGTACGTGATTACCGAGATGGATTCCTCCACTGGGGCGATGTTCGCGCGGAACTCCTGGAGCCAGGACTTCGGCACCCGGATCGCCTTCGCCGACCTCGGCGGCGCACAGACCGCCTGGACCGGTGACCGGACGGAATTCCTGGGTCGGAACGGCGGCCTCGACCGCCCCGCCGCGCTCAGCCGCGGCGAGCGACTGTCGGGACGCAGCGGGGCAGCCTTCGACCCCTGTTGCGCCCTCCAGACGACCGTCGAGATCCCCGCCGGTGGCCACGCCTCTGTCGTCTGCTTCCTCGGTCAGACAGAGACCCGCGAACAGGCGCGTGTACTGATTCAGCGATATCGGTCCGCCGATCTCGGCGCCCGGCTCACGGCCGTTACGGACGGGTGGGCCCAGGTGTTGGGCACGGTACAGGTGAAGACCCCCGACCGCTCGCTCGACCTCGTGCTGAATCAGTGGCTCCTTTACCAGACGCTCGCCTGCCGCCTCTGGGCGCGCACGGCGTTCTACCAGGCCAGCGGCGCCTACGGCTTCCGCGATCAACTACAGGACGTCATGGCGCTCGCCGTCTCGCGGCCCGATCTGACGCGCGCGCACATCCTGAAGGCTGCGTCGCGCCAATTCGTCGAAGGCGATGTACAGCATTGGTGGCACGAGCCGGTCGGCCGCGGCGTACGCACCCGCATCTGTGACGATCCCCTTTGGCTGCCCTACGTGGCGAGCCACTATCTCGACGTGACCGGTGACCAGGCGATCCTCGACGAGGCCATCCCGTTCCTCGAGGGGGCGGTGCTGGCTGCCGGACAGCTGGATTCCTACTTCGAGCCGCGCATTGCGGCCGAGCACGGGACGCTCTTCGAGCATTGCGCGCGGGCGCTCGATCGGAGCCTCGGGGTTGGAGTCCATGGCCTCCCGCTGATGGGAACGGGGGACTGGAACGACGGAATGAATCGCGTGGGCGTCCAGGGCAAAGGAGAGAGCGTGTGGTTCGCCTGGTTCCTGCACACGGTCCTCGCGACATGGGCTCCTGTCGCGGCGGCCCGCGGGGAGAGGACGCGCGCCGAAGCCTGGGCCACCCATGCCAAGACGATCAAGGAGGCGGTCGAGCGTTCCGCCTGGGACGGGAGCTGGTACCGTCGCGCGTATTTTGACGATGGCACCCCCCTCGGTACAGCCGGCAGCGATGCCTGTGCCATCGACTCGATCGCGCAATCGTGGAGTGTCATATCAGGCGCCGCCGATCCTGATCGCGCGCGACGCGCCATGGCGTCCGTTGACCAGCATCTGGTGCGGCGGAGTGATGACGTGGTCCTCCTGCTGACCCCACCCTTCGACCATACCGCGCTCGAACCCGGCTACATCAAGGGCTACGTGCCTGGTGTGCGCGAAAATGGGGGGCAGTACACACACGCGGCCGTTTGGGCGGTCATCGCGTTCGCGGCGCTCGGCGACGGCGATAAGGCCGCCGAGCTACTCGCGATGCTCAACCCGATCACGCACGCGGCGACTCCGTCCGGCGTCCAGCAATACCGCGTCGAACCGTATGTTGCCGTGGGCGACATCTACTCCGAGGCGCCGTACGTCGGCCGTGGCGGGTGGACCTGGTATACGGGGTCGGCCGGATGGTTGTATCGTGCCGGGATCGAATGGCTTCTTGGCGTCCGGGTCGGTGGGGCGCGCCTCATGCTTGAGCCGTGCATCCCGTCGGGATGGCCGGGATTCACCACGACGGTGCGGTATCACTCCGCGCGGTACGATATCGCCGTCGAGAACCCCGCCGGGGTCTGCCGGGGTGTGGCCGTGCTCGAGCTCGACGGCGTCGCGGTCGACGGCGGCGCGGGCATTCCGCTCGCCGACGATCAGAAGATCCATCGGGTCCGGGCCGTGCTGGGAGACGGGGGAGCCCTGACGCCGGTGAAGTCGCCATGACGGATTCCGCGTATCTGCCGGGAGGCTGCGATGATCCGAGCGTGCACGCCGTGGCCGCGAAGGCGATCGAGCTGATCCCGGACGGCGCGCGGGTCGGGCTCGGATCCGGGCGCGCCGCGTCGGCGTTCATTGCGACGCTCGGTGCGCGCAGGCGCGACGGCTTGCGGGTCTCGGGTGTGCCGACGCCACAGGTGTCGGCCGACGAGGCACGGCGGGCTGGCATCCCCCTCATCGAGTTGGGAGAAGGCGGACCGCTCGATCTCACGGTCGACGGTGCGGACGAAGTCGCGCCGAATCTCGACCTCGTGAAAGGGTGGGGGGGGCGCGCTGGTGGGCGAGCGCATCGTGGCGGCGGCCTCGATCAGTCAGGTGATCCTCGTCGGCGAGGACAAGCTCGTTCGGGCGCTCGGTGAGCGGGGGCGAGTACCGGTGGAGGTGATCCCCCTGGCGGAGTGGTTCGCCGTACGGGAGTTCAAGGCCCTCGGCCTCGCTCCCACCCTACGAATGGATGCGAGCCGATCAGGGCCGTTCGTCACCGACAATGGGAATCTCATTGTCGATTGCGCGCTCCCGGAGCCAATGAGTGATCGGAAGGCCGCCCGGGAACTCGAACGGACGTTGCTCGCAATCGTCGGCGTGGTGGACACCGGGCTCTTTCTCGGCACGGCGCACCGGATCTTGGTCGGGCACCCTGACGGGCGGGTGGACACTCTTTCGCGGGCCGAAAATGCAGCCGCAGAATTTGTGATGGGATCGCCGTGAGTCTCGGATACAATCGGCCGCTCTATCTACTGCCGTTCGATCATCGCCACTCCTACATCACCGGCATGTGCCATTTCACTCCGCCACTCGATGCGGGGCAGCGTGCCGCCGTGACGGGCACCAAGCGGGTGATCTATGACGGCTTCCGGGAGGCGCTCAGGAGCGGGGTGGCCAAGGACCGCGCCGGCATACTCGTGGACGAGGAATTCGGGGCCGAGATCCTCCGCGATGCGGCCCAGGACGGTTACGTGACAGCGCTGTCAACCGAGACCAGCGGATCTGACGAGTTTGAATTCGAGTACGGCGCGGCGTTCGCGGAACATATCAAGGCTATCGCGCCGACCTTCGCGAAGGTCCTGGTGCGCTACAATCCGGAGGGCGACGCGGCCCTCAACCGGCGGCAAACGGCCCGGCTGAAACAGCTATCCGATTATTGCCGCGGTGCGGGCCAGTTGTTCATGTTCGAGCTCCTGGTGCCCGCGACGGCGGCACAGTTGGATCGCGTGCAGGGGCAGACGGCGGCCTACGACCTCCGGCTCCGTCCGAAGTTGATGCTCGCGACTATCCGCACCCTGCAGGACGCGGGCGTCGAGCCCGATGTGTGGAAGATCGAGGGGCTCGAACGCCAAGAGGACTGCGAACACGTCGTCGTGGTCGCTCGGCGCGACGGCCGGGACGACGTCGGCTGCATCGTGCTGGGACGTGGTGCCGACGAGAAGAAGGTTATGGGGTGGCTCGAGACCGCCGCATCAGTGCCGGGGTTCATCGGCTTCGCGGTCGGACGCACCACCTTCTGGGACCCCGTGGCCGACTACCTCGCGCAGCGGGTCACGCGTGAGGAGGCTGTCTCCCGCATCGCCCAGCGCTATCGCGAATGGGCGGCGATATTCGAACGGCAACAGCCATGAAGATCAGTCCCCTCGCGGGCCGTCCCGCTCCGCTAGCGATGCTACTCGACGTCTCCAAGCTTGTCACGGCCTATTACACCGAGATCCCCGATCCCACGGTGCCCGCCCAGCGAGTCGCCTTCGGCACCTCGGGGCATCGCGGTTCGGCGTTCGAGAGGACTTTCAACGAATGGCACGTCCTCGCGATTAGCGAGGCCATCTGCCGCTACCGCCGGCGGCAGAGCATTGACGGCCCGCTCTTTCTCGGCCTCGANNGACGTCATGCTCGCCGAGCACGACGAATACACACCGACCACCGTGGTGTCACACGCCATCCTCGGCTACAACAAGGGACGCATGACGGGGCTGGCCGATGGCATCGTGATCACGCCGTCCCACAATCCGCCGGACAACGGAGGGTTCAAGTACAACCCTCCCAATGGGGGGCCGGCTGATACCGACGTCACCGGCTGGATCGAAGCCCGGGCCAATGGGCTAATGGAGCGTGGTCTCGAGGGCGTGAAGCGCATTCCCTACGAGAAGGCCGTGCGCGCCGCCACGACGCACCGGCACGACTATCTGAACGCCTATGTCCGCGATCTCGGGAATGTCGTCGACATGGAGGTGATCCACAGCGCGGGCATTCGCCTGGGCGTGGATCCCCTCGGCGGGGCTGGCGTCCACTACTGGGCGCCCATTGCGGAGCGCTACCATCTCAATCTGACTGTCGTGAGCGACGTGGTGGATCAGACGTTCCGGTTCATGACCGTGGATTGGGACGGCCGGATCCGGATGGACCCATCGTCGTCATACGCGATGCAGCGGTTAATCGGCCTGAAGGACCGGTTCGACATCGCTTTCGCGTGCGATACCGACCACGATCGTCACGGAATCGTCGCGGCGAGCGCGGGTCTGTTACCGCCCAATCACTATCTCGCCGTCGCCATCCATCACCTCTTCCAGCGTCGGCCGCACTGGAGCCCGAGCGCTGGGGTGGGCAAGACGGTGGTGAGCAGCAGCATGATCGATCGGGTGAGCGCCAAGCTGGGTCGGCGCCTTTACGAGGTGCCTGTCGGCTTCAAGTGGTTCGTCACTGGGCTTGGCGACGGCTCCCTCGGCTTCTGCGGTGAAGAGAGTGCCGGAGCGTCGCTCCTGCGCCGCGACGGGACGGTGTGGACGACGGATAAGGATGGCATCGTCCCCGCGCTACTCGCGGCGGAGATCACGGTGTGTGCGGGCCGCGACCCCGGCGAGATCTACGGCGACTTGACGCGCGATTTCGGCGAGCCTGCCTACGATCGGGTCGAGGCGCCAGCGACGGCAGAACATAAAGATGCGGCTCGCTGCGCTCTCGCCACACGCGGTGCGGTGCGCCGACCTCGCCGGGGAAAAGATCCAGAGCATCATCACCGAGGCTCCAGGAAACCGCGCGCCGATCGGCGGCGTGAAGGTTACCGCGGCGACCGGCTGGTTCGCCGCCCGCCCGTCGGGCACCGAAGACATCTACAAGATTTACGCTGAGAGTTTCCGCGGGAAGGAGCAGTTGGACCGGATCGTGGAGGAGGCGCAGGCGATGGTCGATACGGCGCTGGAAGCGGCTGCGGCGGGGGTGGCGCCGTGACCAAGAAATCGCTCTATCATCTGCGGAGCTCGGGATGGGTACGATGAATGACGGCCCAGCAGCGTCCGATGCGCTCGTACTGTTCGGCGTAACGGGTGACTTAGCCCACAAAATGATCTTCCCCGCGCTCTACGCAATGGTCAAGCGGGGTGTCCTCACTGTTCCCGTTATCGGAGTGGCTTCCACCCCGTGGAGTGTGGCGCAACTGCGCAAACGGGCGACCGACAGCATCACGCGCTCCGGCGCCGTTGTGGAGCAGGCTACGCTCCGCCGCCTCCTGTCCCTCCTCCAATACGTTTCGGGAGACTACAACAGCGCGGAGACGTTCGTGGCGCTCAAACGTGCGTTGGGGAAGTCGCGGCGGCCCGCGCACTACCTCGCCATCCCACCCGAGCTGTTCGCAACGGTGATCCAGGGGCTTGGCGCAGCCGGTCTGGCGGATCATGCGCGCGTCATCGTCGAAAAGCCGTTCGGACGCGA
>PLLD01000122.1 GCA_003141205.1 Gemmatimonadota bacterium | reverse complement strand
GACCCCCGGCTCGACGACGGCGATTCTATTGGCCGGGTCGAGCGAGAGGATCCGGGTCAGGCGGTTCAGCCCGAGTAGAACGATGCCATCCGCGAGCGCACCGCCCGACAGACCCGTACCGGCCCCGCGCGGCACGAAGGCGATGCCGTGCTCGGCGAAGAGCCGTACGACGGCGACGACCTGATCCCGGGTCGTGGGAAAGACGGCCAGCGACGGAAGCTTGCGATACCCCGGCAGGCCATCCGACGTATATACGGCGAGCTCCGCCGGCCGGCGCCGCAGGCCACGCGAACCGACGATGTCAATGAGCGCCGCCGCCAGAGCATCCGGCGACAGCGTCAGTGCGGTATCAGGGCGCCGAGGGTGGGGGAGCGGTGACATCGGGGCCGTGACCGTTCTGCTTCGATCTGGCGTGCACGCCCGCCCGGTGCTCGAGGGGGTCGACAGCGTTCGACAGGATTTCCGCCACCTCCCGGAGCCGGCCGGCGGCAGAGCGTGAGACGAGCAAGCGCTGGCGGGTCGGAGCGTCCATGTCGATCATGCCGGCGATGGCGAAGGCCAGCTGCTCGGCCGCATCCGGCAGCTCGGGCAGCGTGTCCGCATCATCGGTCAGCGCGCGCGCTGCGGCTGCCACGCGATGGAAGAGATCCACCACCTCCGTCGCGAGCGGGGCGAGGGACGCGGGTGGCTCCGCGACATCCTCATACGCCGACGTCGCGGCCACGTGGTACAGCCGATCGGTGGCGACGAGTCCTTCGAACCGAAACCGCTGGCTGCCGCGCACGAGCAGATTGGCGCGCCCATCCGGCAGCCGCTCGCTCTGTTCGATGACCGCGATGCAGCCGATGTGCCCCATCGGAATCGCCCGCTCCGCCACGTCATCGGCGCGGAACAGAACCCCGAATTCCCGGGCCGCTCCCTCGGTCAGGACATCGGCCAGTAGCTGCCGATACCGCGGCTCGAAGATGTGGAGCGGGAGGCGGGTTCCGGGGAAGAGGACGAGCGGCAGGGGAAAGAGCGGCAACTGCGTCGTCACCCCGGTCAATCTAACAGATGACAGCCGGGCGACAGGCGGGTGAAAGCAGCTGATTCTTGCCAAATCGGGTGTACGGATTAAGGATTCAGGCCCCGCCCTCAGGTCGTCCGCCCAGACAGCCCGATCCCAGCGATCGGTTGGGCGCGACCGTGCTGTTCGAGCCGGCCCAGGAGGTAGTATGCTCGTTGCCCAGCGGACCGGCGTGACCCGGGACGAGATCGCCCGCCAGCTGGCGGAGACTCGGGAGCGGACCCTGTTGTTGGTGTCGGGGCTGTCGGAGTCGGACCTCCGGACGCAACACGATCGGCTAATGAGCCCGGTCGTCTGGGATCTCGCGCACATCGCCCATTTCGAGGAGCTCTGGCTCACCCGCAATCTCACGGGACCGGTCGAGTTCGCGGAAATGCCGGGGATGTTCGACCCGTTCGAGAACCCGCGGGCCGTGCGCGGCGGCCTCGATCTTCCGACGATCGCGGATACCCTGGCGACGATGACCCGGATCCGGGCGGAGGTCCTCGACATCCTGGCGCGTATCGACCTCGATTCCGATGCACCCTTGCTCGCCGGCGGGTTCGTGTACGCCATGGTCGCGCAACACGAGTCCCAGCACCTGGAAACGATCCTCCAGACGCTCCAGCTCAAGACGGGCTCCGCGTACCACCCTCCGGTGCGGCGGCAGCTTCCGGGCGGGCGGTGGACCGCGGCCCCCGGGGCCATGGTCCGCTGTGCGGGGGGCCGCATACCGGTCGGAACCGACGATCGTGCCCGGGCATATGACAACGAGCGGCCCCGCCACACCCTGTCCGTGGCTCCGTTCTGGATCGACGTCACCCCCGTCACCAATGGGCAGTACGTGCGGTTCATGCAGGCGGGGGGGTACGAGCGCCGCGAGCTCTGGACCGACGCCGGGTGGGCCTGGCGGACCGCATCCGGCGTGACCGCGCCGGCGTATTGGCTCCAGCGAGGGGACGGGTGGGTCGCGCGCACGATGGACGAGATCGCGGATGTCGACCCGGACCGCCCGGTGTGTCACGTCTCCTATCATGAGGCCGATGCGTTCAGCCGTTTCGCGGGGAAGCGATTGCCGTCGGAGACCGAATGGGAAGTCGCGGCGTCGTGGGACCCGGCGACGGGAGAGCAACGCCGGTTTCCGTGGGGGGATGCGGAGCCGACGCCTCTGCGGGCGAACATCGATCAACTGGGTTTCGGGACGGCGCCGGTCGGCGCGTATGCGGACAACGTGTCGCCGACCGGGTGTTACGGGATGATCGGGGATGTGTGGGAGTGGACCGCGAGCGACTTCGCCGGCTATCCGGGCTTCGCATCCTTTCCCTACCGCGAATACTCCGAGGTTTTCTTTGGCTCGGAGTACAAGGTCCTGCGTGGGGGCTCGTGGGCCACGCGGCCCGCCGCCATCCGCACGACGTTTCGTAACTGGGACTACCCGATCCGCCGCCAGATCTTCAGCGGGTTCCGGTGCGCGCGCGATGACTGAATCGAACATTGCGGTCCGGCAAGCCGACCCGGCGATGCTGGCCGACGTGCGCTCGGGGCTCGGTCGGGCGCAGAAGGAGCTCTCGCCCAAATACTTCTACGACCATCGCGGATCGGTGCTATTCGAGGAGATCACACGGCTCCCCGAGTACTATCTGACCCGGACGGAGCGCGCGCTGCTCGAGCGGTGGGCGCCCACGCTCGTTGCCGACCTCGGGATCCGGAGCCTCGTGGAGCTCGGCGCGGGGAGCGCGGAAAAGACCCGCATCATCCTCGACGCCATGCAGGTCGCCGACCGTCTCGCGACGTACGTCCCGATCGACGTGAGCGCCGCCTTTCTCGCGGAGACCGCGCGCCGGCTGTGCGCCGACTATCCAGGCCTGCGCGTGCTGCCGATCGCGGCCGACATTACCAACGAGGTGCGGC
>PLLD01000258.1 GCA_003141205.1 Gemmatimonadota bacterium | reverse complement strand
ATCAGTCCTACTATGGTACTTGCCGTACGCCAGTCCTGAGCAATGGGATGGCTTTCTTGACGCGGCGACTCGACAGGTCGGGCGGCTGCTTGACGCGTACGAGGCCATCCGCTCGCACATCGCACCAGCGGCATGGCGAGCGATAGAGCCCGGAGGACCCGAACGGGTCGGCGCGCTGTTCTGGGGCCTGGCTCGACACCAGGCCTTTGGACTCGCTCTATTCCGACGCGTGTCGGAGGCGGTGCCCAGAGTCTACGTTGACAATCCGACTCTGCAAATGGGGCACCGCGACCAGCCAGGTCGTGTACCCATGCACTTCATCGCTGGGGCGCAGACCCGTGCTGGGTTCTGGTTCCTCAGTGACCCCGAGCGCTTCGCGGCCGAGCACGCGCGCGCCCAAGTCGTCGAGTTGCTCGAGCGCGGCGCTCTCATTGAGAGCGGAGACGAAGCGCTCCTCGCCGAGCGCGTGGTGGCGCTTGCCTGGACGCACCGCTCCAAGCTGGGGTTACCCCTCAGCCGCCCTGCCGGACAGTGGGCCCTCGGCGACGACTACGTTGCGCGTCCACTCTTCCCGCTCGACTTGCTTGGCCTGCGCCGGCGGGCGCAAATCCTGCTCGGCGTGGAGGTTTTCAAGGGCGCCCAACTGGACGCCCAACTGCGTGAGGAGATGCGCGCTCGGGAGGCCAGCGGCATCACGGGTGGATACATCACCACCACAATGTCGTGGTCGCAGGAGGAGGAAACCGCGCTTGCTGAGCGCGCCGCGGGAGAGGTGGACTCCGGCCGAAACTTTGTGGATGCCGTTGACGCACGCGGCGGTGGCGAGCTGGTCGTGCTTGCGCGGGCGGTCGACGCGCTGCTCGACCGACGGAAAGGACGCTATAGCCTCCGCGCGCTTTTTGCGATTCGCAGCGTGAACGACCTTCACCAACTGCGCCGTGCCCGGCACGACCGGTATCAACTCATGGAGCCGCTTCTTCCGGCACCTGACGCTCCACCTAGAGCACGCGCATACATCGGGGGAATGTTCGAGGAGGGCTANNACGGGGTGCCGCCGACGCGTACGACCGGGTCATGGCCGTCACATTCAGCAAGGCGTTCCGCGTTTTGCTTCCCTCTGTGCCGCGGCCTATCGTGGTCGTCTGCCATCGCCAGCCGCAGAATCCGCAGGTGGGGCGCGAATTTGCGGCGAGCGTGGAATGGGGACTTGCGACTCCCGTGCCTCACGACGGACATGAGAGTAGTCGCAGTGGGACACGATCTTCCCATCCAGCACAACTGCCTCTCCCCCGCGCCGTTGCCGCGGTCGGGGACATACACCACGTCGGATTCAAGCGTATTGTCACAACAACTGCGGGGATGTTCGCGATGGAGTTCCGGGAGCTCGTGCCGCTGGCATTGGTCGTCTCGCCCCATGCACCGCCGCCCTTCGTTCGGAACCTTCAGTCGGGGCGCACGGCGGCCCGTACGGCCCCTGTGCGCGCCCGGATGTACACGCTCGCCAGCATGGCGCTTCGGACGCTCACGGTAGACGATGTGCTATCCCTCGCCGCATCGGGCTCCAACTCGCAGTTCGCTGCCGATACGTCGGCTATCGACGCGAAAAGGGATCGCACCTCGTAAGAGCGGCCCGCGTGCGACGGTGTGTACCGCGCCGCGAGCCACACGAGGGCTGCACGGTACCCGCGGAAGACCGTCTCGAACGCCCGGACGTCCCCCGCACGAATGCGCGCAACGAGCGCGCGCTCGTCCTCCACCACCGCTAGCGATGGATCGGGTGCCGTACGTTGCAAGGAAGGGTCATATCCGGCCGAATACCCTAGCTATCGGTTGCCCGAAACGCAACAGGGAATCGCGCCGTTACGGCAGCGTGGCCGACTGGTGCCGCTGACTCAGCGTCAGCAAATTGGGGCGTGGCAAGCACGCCCGAATCGGACATCGCGACGTACCTCTTCTCGCTCATGTTCTTCCTCGGCTGGATCGGGGGATGGGGCGCCGAGGTCGCGCGGGAAGCCGGACAGCTCCCGGTCGCGCTCGTGCCGACGATCGCGCTCGCCATCTACGCGGCGATCGCATACGTGAAACACACCCGCAAGCCGCCCTCGATCGAGGAGCTCGCGGAACACCGCGCGCCCAAGGTGAGCACCTTATCGATCGCGCAGCTGGGCGATCTGCCGATCGGACTCCCGTTCGCCGCCGTCGTCGTCGCGACCCTGTCGGTCGAGACGCTGCGGTCGCACCCGGTCGGCTCCCCTCCGTCCCTCTTCGGCATCGTTCTGCTCGGGTCGCTGATCTGCGCCATTCCACCCGCGTACGCCCTGGCCGCCGTCCTCTGGAGGCATCGCGCCAGAACCCGCGGCGCCCTCGAACCGCCATCCCCAATCGAGGATTGGCGGCGGGCCATCCATGCATTTCCGCCGGCGCCCTCCGTTCCAGCGGTACGGAGCACGCTGTATGTATTCGCCGCGCTGGTCACCCTCGGCGCCAGCGCCGGCCTCACCCTGGCGGCCGTCCACCGGCTCGGCTGGGCCACGCTCCTGATGCTGCCCGTTCCGGTCGCGGGCGCGCTCTTCGCCATCCGGTCGTACGGGAGTGCGCTGCCGGTTAGCCCGGCTCCTAGTGTGCCGGCGTCTCCGTAACGGTCGGGAGCACACGCACCGTGAGCCCGTCGTGCAGATCGTCCGACGGATTCACCACCACCGTCGCGCTGTCGGCGAGCCCCGACGTCACCTCGATCGTGTTCCCGAAGTCGCGCCCGAGCTCGACTTTCTGATAGTGCACCGTATGGTCGGGGGCGACGATCATCACCTGGGGCCCTTCGGCTCGCATTACG
>PLLD01000165.1 GCA_003141205.1 Gemmatimonadota bacterium | reverse complement strand
CAGACGACACAAACCGATCGTCTGCCCCACCTACGTCAGCGAAAGCGGGTCCACGTCGATGACCAATGCGGTGGCGCCCCACTTGCGCTCGAGAGCGAACGAGCGAATCCGCTGGAGCAACTCGTTGAGCGCCGTGCGGCTGGCCGCCTTGATCAGAAACTGGTAGCGGTACTCGTTCTTGACGCGCGCCACCGGCGCCTCCGCCGGCCCCATCACCCGGAGCTTTTCCGGGGGCGGCGTGAGCAGGATTCCCAGCTCGGAACTCAGGCGCATCGCCATCTCTTTCTTTTCGCTCCGCACCAGAACGTTGGCCATGGCGCTGAACGGCGGGTAGCGCATCATGCGCCGGAAGGCCAGTTCCTTCTCGTAAAAAGCCTGGTAGTCTTGCGCCGCCGCTATGCGCACGGCATAATGATCGGGATTGATGGTCTGGATGAGCACGATCCCCGGCACGGCACCGCGTCCGGCGCGTCCCGCGACCTGAGTGAGCAGTTGAAAGGTGCGCTCGGCCGCGCGGAAATCCGGCACTCCCAGCCCGACGTCGGCCGACACCACGCCGACCAGCGTGACATTGGGGATGTCGTGCCCCTTGGCGATCATCTGCGTGCCCAGCAGGATGTCCACCTCGCCGCGCCCCACGCGATCGAGGATGTGGGCGTGCGCCCATTTGGCGCCCGTCGTGTCGACATCCATCCGGGCGACGCGAGCGTCCGGAAACCGCTCGGCCACGAGACGCTCGAGCTGCTGCGTGCCCAAACCGCGCCGCCGCAGCGTCGCCTCGCCGCACCGCACGCACGTCGTCCGCGACGGTTCGTGATGCCGGCAGTAGTGGCACACGAGCTGTTCAGGCGTGCGGTGATACGTGAGGCTGATGGAGCAGTTCGGACACACGGCCACATCGCCGCACGCGGGGCACTGCACGAAGGCCGCATAGCCCCGGCGGTTGAGAAGGAGGATGGATTGCTCGTGCCGCGCCATCGTCTCGCGCAACGCGCGCTCGAGCGGCTCCGACACCGCCGCGCGGAAGGGGTCGTATGCGGTCGGCATCCCCGCCGCCCCCGGCGTCGGAACACCGGAGCCCGGCGGCTGCCGGAGATCGACCACCTCGACCGAAGGGAGCCGCGCCCCGCCGACGCGATCGGGCAGCGTGAGGAGCCGGTATTTCCCCGCGCGGGCATTGGACCAGCTCTCCAGGCTGGGCGTCGCGCTCCCCAGTACCACGA
Source organism: Gemmatimonadota bacterium (assembly GCA_003141205.1). Taxonomy (GTDB): domain Bacteria; phylum Gemmatimonadota; class Gemmatimonadetes; order Gemmatimonadales; family Gemmatimonadaceae; genus FEN-1251. Next base: position 6,994 of record PLLD01000165.1, on the reverse strand, counting down.
CGGCACCCGCGTGCTGCGCCCGAACGAGCGCGACCTCGCGCGCGTGGTAGCGGGGCGCCTCCCCCTGTTTGTAGCTCGCCTCGTGCTCCTCATCGACGATGATCGCGCCGAGCTGCTCGAGCGGGGCGAACACGGCGGAGCGGGCGCCGACCGCAATGCGCTTGACCCCCGACCGGAGCGCGCGCCAGGCGTCGTACCGCTCGCCATCACTCAACGCACTGTGCAGGACCGCGACGCGGTCGCCGAAAACGGCGCGGAAGCGGTCCACCGTCTGCGGCGTGAGCGCGATCTCCGGCACGAGAACGATCGCCGTCTGGCCGCGCCGGTCGACGACCTCGCGGAGGAAATCGACGTACACGAGCGTCTTGCCGCTCCCCGTCACGCCGTGCAGCAGCGACACCTCTCCCGGGCCGGCCACCGAAAGCGCTTCGAGAGCGGCCTGCTGCGCCGCGGTCGGCGTGTGTGCCGGTGCGCTCGGAGGGGAGCGCGCCGCGAACGGGTCGCGCTCCACGACCTGGTCCTCGATGTCGATCAGGCCGCGCTCCGCGAGCCGTGCGAGCACGGACGGGGTGCAGTTCAGGAGCTGCAAAAGGTGGGCGGCGCTGGCCCGGCCACCCAACGATTCCAGCAGCTCGTAGAGTGCGCGTTGCTTCGGCGAGCGGGCGAACAAACGCGTGCGCTGAATGAGGGATGGCACCGTCTCGCGCAGGACGGCGGTACGACGCGTCTTGGGCGCCGGGGCCGGCGCTGCCGCCCCCGTCAGCAGCGCGGGGAGGGCCGAGCGGAGGGCGATACCGAGGGGGACGACGTAGTACTCGGCCATCCAGCGGCACAGCCCGAGCAGCGCGGGCGTGACGGCGGGCTCGGTGTCGGGCACGTCGATGATCGGCTTCGCGACGCCGCGAGGAGGCGGAGTGTCGGTCGTGCCGAGGCAGATTCCGATCGCGCGCCCCGAGCGAAAGGGGACGACGACCCGGGCGCCGGGGACGAGGTGTTTCGCGACGGGGCCCTGCACGCCGTCGACCGCGTACGTGAACGTCTGGAAGAGCGGCAGCGGGAGCGCCACCTCGACGAAGCGCGGGGGCTCGGCCACTCTCGAAATGTAGCGAGCGACCGTTAGCTTACCCGCCATGTCCCGCGTCACGATGCCCCGCACTGTGCAGGAGACGCGCACGTCGTTGTCTCCCGGGGACGTGCTGGAGGCGGCCCGGCGTTATTTCGTCGAGCGCAACAGTCTCTATCCCGCCTTCGCCGACAAGACAGGCCCGACGTTCGTCACCTTTCGCGGCCAGGGAACGGAGGAGATCGTGATCGCCGTTGCCCCCGATGTCGTGGGCACGCGGGTCACCGGATCGACGTATCTCTTCGACCAGCAGCTGGCGCGCTTCTTTACGACGCTGCCACCCCCGGCGACACCGGTACAGGCGTGACGATAGTCCTGCGCCTGACGCATCCCGCGACTCCTTTCGCGACGATGCTGCGCGTCCGTCCCGGAATTCCGTATCGCATAGGCACCGCGCAGGAGCCGACCATCGCGCTGCGGATCGAGATGCCCGAAGTGTGGGACGTCATGCGCATCGATGCGCCCAGGAACGCATCCGTGCACGAGATCAAGCTGCTGGCCTTGGAGGCGCTCTATCCGACCAGCCTTCCGCTGGAGGATTTCGTCGTCAAGCTGGGGGGCTGGGAAGTGCGCGACGAGCGGCAAACGATGCAGGACATCGGCGCCGAGGACGGAACGATCTTTCTTCTGACCTTTCGAGAGAGACGCCCCGTACGGGTGTAGGAGTCGGGGTGACGTTTGACTCATGAGCGCGTCTGTTTCCGGTGACCATCCTCCAAGGATAGCCCGGTGTTCTGCCCTGATTGCGGCACGTGGAATCGCGCTGTCGCGGTCCAGTGTGCGCGTTGCGCAGTGTCCCTGCCTGCCATCCCCGGCGGCGCGACCGAGCCACCCGATCCGGAGCTGACGAAGCTCCGCCGACTCACGGGCAACCGGTATCGCATTCTGCGCCGCTTGGGCAGCGGCGGCATGGCCCAGGTCTACTATGCGGAGCACGTGCTCCTGGGCAGCCCGCGCGTCATCAAGGTTCTCAATGCGCAGCTCTCGCGCGAGCCCGAGATGCGGGAGCGCTTTCGCCGGGAAGCCGAGGCCGCCGCGCATCTGGTGCACCCTTTCATCTGCTCGATCCTCGACTACGGCGTGTCGGAGGAGGCGGTGTTCGTCGTGATGCCCTACATGCCCGGCGGGTCGCTGGCGGACCGGTTGGGATGCGACCGGACCGTCAGCCCGGTCTTCGCCGCGACGACCGTCGCGCAGGTCGCGTGTGCCCTGGACCACGCGCACCGGCACGGCGTCGTGCATCGCGACATCAAGCCCGACAACATCCTATTCGATGACGACGCCTTCGCGATCGTCACCGATTTCGGGATCGCCACCGCTCGCCGGCACGGCCGTCTCACCGGCACGGGGCGGGCGATGGGCACGCCGCACTACATGTCGCCGGAGCAGGCGATGGGGAAAATGGTCGACGGGCGCAGCGACCTGTATGCCGTGGGCGTGATGCTATACGAGATGGTCCTTGGCTTCCCTCCGTTCGACGGCGCGGACTCCTACTCGATCGGGTACAAGCACGTGCACGAGGCCCCGGTGGCGCCCGATGTCGTCGATTCGCGCATCCCGCCGGAATTGGGCGCGGTGATCATGAAGTGCCTGGAAAAGGACCCGGAGGCTCGATACCAGCGGGGGAACGAGCTAGCCGACGCCGCCACGGCGTGTGTCCGGGACGGTACCGCAAACATTCGTCTGTTCCCGGCCGAAGTCCTGTAGTACATTGCGGTTGTGACAAAAGAGACGGCGAGTGACTAAATCGGCTGCTGCCGCACGCGCAGCCGGAATTGATCGCATCCGAGTCGCACCGACGGCGGCGGGAGGCGAGGGCACGGACGCCGCCGTGCGCGAATTGATGGCGGTCCGTGAGATCGTGCATGCCTTCCTCACGGCGGACCGACCCGAGGAAGTGTTCCGCTTCGCGCTCGAGCGTGTGAGCCCCGTGGTTGGTGCGACGTTCGCCTCGGTATACCTGGTCGACGGTGCTTCGGAGCTGATGCGACTGGCGGCGGCCTTCAATTGGCCGCAGCGGTACGAGCCCTGGCTCGGCGAGATGCGTGTCCGGTTGGGCTTTGGCCCGAGTGGTGAAGCGGCCAGCGAGCGACGCGCGATCGAAGTCCCCGATGTCTTTGCGGACCCGTCGCTCGAGGATTGGCAGGAAGTCGCCTCGGAGCTGGGCTTCCGGGCGCTCATCGCCCTTCCGTTGCAGACGAGCCGGCGGCTCCTCGGCGCCGTAACATTCTATTTCGCCGACGCGCGGGCGTTTACGCCCGAGCGACGGGCGCTCCTCAAGATCGTCGCGGCGCAGATGGCGGCGACGGCCGAGAAGGCGGCGCTGATCGATGACCTGCGGCGGACGAACGCGGCGCTGACCGATTCCAAGGCCGAGCTCGAGCAGCAGTACGTCGCCGTGCTGGAAGCGCGCCGCGTGAAAGACGAGTTCCTGACCAACGTGACGCACGAGCTGCGGACGCCGCTGGCGGCCGTGATGGGGTACATCTCGCTGCTGCAGGAGGAATTCTCGGGGCCGTTGACCGAGACGCAGCGCGCGGACCTGGCGCTGGCGCGGGACGCCAGCGAGCGGCTCCTGTCGCTCGTCGACAATCTGTTGGAGTTGACGGATCTCAAGCGGGGCGGGATCAGCGTGCACGTCGAGACGTTCGATCCGCGGGAGCCGTTGCGCGAGGCGGTGGCGGCGACGCGGGGGCGGCCGGCCACGACGGAGCTGCGGATCGAGGAGCCGGCGGACGCGGTGCCGTTCATGCGCAGCGATCGGCGCAAGCTCACGAAGATCATCGCGAGTCTGCTCAGCAATGCCTACAAGTTCACGGCCCAGGGGGCGGTGACGCTGGGTCTCGACATCCAGCACGGGCGCGCGGCATATCGCGTGCAGGACACGGGGATCGGGATCTCGCTGGCGGCGCAGAAGCTGATCTTCGACGAGTTCCGGCAGCTCGATGGATCGCTGACGCGGCGCTTTGGCGGTACGGGGCTGGGACTATCGCTGGCGCGGCACCTGGCGCGGATGCTGGGTGGGGACATCGACCTCGTGTCCACACCGGGCGAGGGGACGACGTTCACGGTCGAGATCCCGCTCGAGTACCAGTCTGCGGAGCAGCCCGAGACGTTACCCAGCCCTTCTTAGGCACGGTCGCGGGCGCCGCGACATGGAGGCGGTGTGAGCGTATGTCGGTAGTCCGACGGGTGGCACAGCTGTTTGGGGTAGGCTTCCTGATCCTTGGCGGAGCCGGGCTGTATTACGGGCACTCGCTGGACGACGGGATCTTATGGGATCGCTTTCCCGTTAACCTGGTCGGCAACCTCGTGCATGTTCTCTTCGGAGCCTGGGGTGTGGCGGCGGCCGCCACCTTCAGTGGTGCGAAGTCCTACTGCCAGCTGGTCGGGATCATCTGCGTTGCCCTCGCGGGGATCGGGTACGTCACGCCGACGCTGGGGATCATGCCGATCGGCGGCGCCGACATCTGGCTTCACGGCGGCGTCGGTCTCATCCTGACGTACGCCGGATTCACCGCGAGAGAAGGGGCTGGGCTGACGGCCCTATAGGGGCCGTCATTGCGAGCCGCGCAGCGGCGAAGCCATCCCGTCCTTTGGGCCTCGCCGTCATTGCGAGCCACGCGGCAGCGCATATTGCGCGCGCACCATTTCGTCGAACGCCGCCAGATCGCTCGCGCGAATACGCGTAACTAGCGCTTACTCGTCGACTGCCTCGGCAACGGCGAGCTCGGAAGCTCTAACGCGAGTCGTTGGGAACACGCATCCGAAACACGTTCGTGTGCACAGAACATGATCGAGGGACTTCTCGCACAATCTCATATGGCGTCGGTGAGGCTAGTGAACGCGAAATCTCGTACTTTGATCGCCGGCATCACATAAGACACGCTCGGGAAATCGGTCGGCACACGCTTGACCGGACCCAGCGCTTCAATGTTGTTCAAGAAGCTCATCGGCGAGTCCTCAAAGCGCATGTTCTTTACCGGTTTGGTGATCTTGCCCTTCTCTATCAGAAACGTGCCGTCGCGGGTCACCCCCGTCAGTTGCAAGGATTTCACTTGCGTAACGGTGACATCGGAGAACCGCGTGACGTAGATCCCGCGGTCCGTCGTCGCAATCATCTCGTCGATCGACGTCGGGCCCCCGCTCATGCGAAGTGACCCCGGATTGTTCACCTGCTCCAACCCGTGACGTTCGGCAGCCGCCCGCCGGGGGTAGGAGAGCGTCCTGAGGATGCCGTGGTCGACCCAGGTCACGGGTCTGTACTGCAGGAGATCACCGATAAGCTCGAAGGACATAAACCCGCCGATCGGATCCATCGGGTCGGCCGAGAGCGTCACGCGCTCATCCATCACCTTGAGCCCGATCAGATTGCCGCCACCCGGCTTGGAGAAGGGGGTCCGTCCTCGGTCGGCGTCCTGTCCGCCGAGAATGTGCTGACCCTCCCCTCTCAGAAAGGCGATCCACTGCACCAGCGCACCGCACGCTTCCGGCGTCATTACGACGGTCCACCGGCCCGGCTCGACGGCCACCGGATTTCTGCTGCGCTCCGCGACATCCGCGGCGCGGGCTGCGATCGCTACCGGATCGGCCTGCGACCAATCTTCCCCTACCCAGGACGCCCACCCGGAGCCCGTGCTATCTTTTTGCCGCGCGGTCACCGAAAAGGTCGCCGTCGATGCGCGGCCGTACTCGAAGTGACCCGCATCGGTCCAAACACTGCGTGTGAGCGGCCCTAAGATCAGGCTGCCCGCGCCAACCAAACCGATCTTCGCGGTCTCCGCTAGAACTACCTCCACTGGTCCCAGGCGCGCTTCTGGCGCTGTCAGGGAGAGCGTGTTCTCCGACCACAGCGCCGGGTTCGACGGCGATGCGGGGCGTAGCGGGTCTCTCGGTTCAGCCTTCGCGCCCGTCAATACCAGCGCACGCGCGAGCGCCTCTGCTCGCGTGACCGCATCCTTGAGCGCCGCGGGATCGATCTGATCCGTCGACATATCGACCAGTCGCTGCCCGAATGCTTCTTCAAAGGACACGGTTCGTTCGGCCGAGTCATAACCGCCCGTAACCTCCCCTAGGGAGAAATCGGTCCGGCTGAGGAGCCACGAGGATATGGAGATGACATCCGCATCAGCCACCATGAGCGCCTGTACCTGCCGGGCGAGATCGAGCGTCACGTCCCGCGTGAACAGTGCCGGCGGTGCGTCGTCGATCCGCACCAGCGACCGCGGCCGCAGCACTATGCCGTTCCCCCCGAGTTCACCACATTGACTTCTTTGAACAGCGCGGGTACCGCGTGTACCGTTCCGCACTGGAGCAGATAGGGTGGTCCCGACGTAAACATCCGTACCGCGCTGGGGCCCCCGATCGCCGTCAAGCCGCTCCAAAAGCGCGGCACCCGGAACTGAATCGCAACGTCCTTCAAAGGTCTGATGACTTGGCCATTCCGGATTTCCGCCACCTTGGGCGAGTAGCCGTACGCGTTGGTGAGGCCGAAGTCCCCTCGTGCCCCTCCGTTTCCGGAGAGATACACCCCACGTTTCACGTCTTGGATCAAGTCTTCGACCGTAGTGTTCCCCATTCCCGGCGCGATCGTGAGATTAGGTGTCCATTCGGTCGGGGGGCTATTGTGAGCCATAGAAGTAGCAACGCCATGTGCGCGAGCCGGGCGACCGTGCGTCCCATACCACGGAGAGAGCCTCGCGGCGTCCTCGCGCAACGCGAGATAGTCCGCGACCATGCCGCGATCGACGAATGTGACGGTATCGGGCTCGACGCCCTCGTCATCCCAGCCGACTGTCATCAGATCTCCCGCCCCGGAGCGGTCCCCGCGTACCGTGAGCAAGGGGCTGCCGAATAGCATCGTGCCGAGTA
>PLLD01000079.1 GCA_003141205.1 Gemmatimonadota bacterium | reverse complement strand
CACCGCGATACGTTCGAGCCGACGCACCGCCGGCCGGGAGCGATCCGGCCCCGAGCCCGCCCGAGCGCTGCGCGGCCACGACCAGCGTCGCCAGCAGTGCCATCGCCAGCGTGTAGTGCACGGCGATGATGGACGGATTGCCCAGCGCGAGCCGGACGATCAGCATGCCGAGGAGCGCGGCCGTCACGACGAGCGCAACCGCGAGCGCGGCGGGGCGCAGCACTCCCGTCGGTCCGCCGACCCCCGGCTCCCTCCGGCGCGCGAACGCGACCAGCGCGAGCGACAGGGTCGCCAGCAGGAGGGTCGCCGCGAGGTACCGGTGCGTCACCTCGACCGCCACGGAGTAGTCGCTCAGGACCGGCATGAGCGAGCCGTTGCAGTCGGGCCAATGGGCACCGCATCCCATCCCCGACCCCGAGATGCGCACGATCGCGCCGAACACGGCATGGCCGTACGCGAGGACGAGCGCGACGACGGCGAGGCGGCGGAGGCCGTTCAGACGGGCCTGCCCGAGGCTGAGACGGTGACCGCGCCGGGATGGTCCCCCTGCGGCCGCGATCGATCCCGCATCGCGTGCCACGTGAACAGCAGGAGTGCCGCGAGAGCGATCGCCGGGAGGACCGCCCAGACGATCTCCCTGATCCCGCGCTCCCCGTTGGGCTGCCGAACGACGACGGAGCGCACAATGGCCCCCTCGCCGATCGCGCAGGCCAGCACCGCGCCCCAAAACAGACCGACGGCCGCGGGTGCGGGAAGAGGCATCCGCGAAAGGTAAATGGGCGCGGGGCGCCGCCCGTCGCACATGCTGTGGCCCCCCGCCGCGCACCGCGATACCATTGCGCGCATGGCAGAGCCGGAAGGGGGGCACCAGGGGCCGCGGCGCCCGGTCGCGGGCAGCGCGCTGCCGCGCCGGCTCGGGTTGTGGAGCGCCATTGCGGTGCTCATCGGATCGACGATCGGATCCGGAATCTTTCGCTCGCCGGCAGGCGTTGCCGTGCGCCTCCCGGGTCCACTGCCCATACTCGCGGTCTGGGCGACCGGCGGGCTGTTCGCCCTCTGCGGCGCGCTGACGCTGGCCGAGGTTGCGGGGGCGCTTCCGGAAACCGGGGGACTGTACGTCTTCATCCGAACGGCGTGGGGACGATTACCGGCCTTCCTCTTCGGCTGGGCCGAGCTCACCCTCATCCGCGCCGCCTCCCTCGGCGCCATAGCGACCACCTTCGCGGAGTACGCGTACCGGTTGTCGGGGCGCGATCCCGCCGCACCGGCGCACGTACGCGGCGTCCACCTCGCGGCGGCGGGCGCGATCATCGTCACCGCGGCGTGCAACATTCGCGGTATTCGCTGGGGCGCGATCGTTCAGAACGTGACGACGGTCGCCAAGTACGGCGGCCTGGTGTTGCTCATCGGCGCGGCCCTGCTCTTCGGGCTCCGCGCCCCGGGGCCGAGCCATTTCACCCCGGCCGTCCCCCCGGGCAGCTTCTCCTGGGCGCCATTCGGGTTGGCGCTCGTCGGGGTTCTGTGGGCCTACGATGGCTGGGCCGATCTGAGCTTCGTCGCCGGTGAGGTCGAGCGACCGCGTCACGTGCTCCCGCGTGCGCTGATTGGCGGGACGGTGGCCGTGATCGTGGTCTACCTCCTCGCGAACATCGCCTACCTCTCCGTCCTTTCGGTCGACGAGATCCGGAGTGCGCACCTGGTGGCGGCCGATACGGCACAGCGGATCTTCGGGAGGCCCGGCGTCGAGTTCATCGGCGCAATCGTCGTGCTATCGACCTTCGGGACCCTCAACGGAACGTTGATCACGGCACCCCGGATCTTCTACGCGATGGCGGCGGACGGGATGCTGCCCCGCCCCGTCGCGGCGGTGCATCCCCGATGGGGGACGCCCTACGGGGCGGTCGCGCTGACCGCCGGACTCGGAGTCGCCTTCGTCCTTCTGCGCTCCTTCGAACAGCTGGCCGACACCTTCGTCACCGCGATCGTGCCCTTTTACGCGCTCGGGGTCGCGGCGGTATTCGCGCTGCGCCGGCGACCGGGGTACGACCCGCCCTTTCGAGTTCCGGGCTATCCGGTCGTCCCGCTGCTGTTCGTCCTTGCCGTCATCTCGTTGCTGGTCAACGCGATCGCAGAGCCCGGGAGCCGGGTGCCCACCCTGGCCGTCCTGGGTGTCGTGCTCCTCGGAATTCCGGTGTACTACGGCACTTCAAAATGGCGTACGCAGACGGTAGCTTGACGGCAAATCGAGGGGCAGTAGCCCGGAGCGCTGGTGCCCGCACCGCTCACTGACAGATTCGGAGAGATTTCCATGCCAGTTTCGTTGTCCGCCCGCCTGCTGCCGATCGGCGCCCTTCTCGTCGGGGTGGCGCTCGCCGGATGCTCGTCATCGTCGTCGACGGGACCGACGGCCGTCAGCCTCGCCGGCAATTACAACTTGACCGCCCTCAGCATTGGCGGAAGCCCGCTGCCGGTTGATGTGAGCGATGGAGCGACCCTCGTCCTGACGGCGACGACGTATGACGCCGTGGGGTTCGGCTTCGACTCGGTCGTGACCGATAGCGGTGCGTACCTCGCGACGAGCAGCGGGGCATTCGAGGAGGAATCCGGCAAGGGCCGCGGTGGGGTCACGGGGACCTACACGCTTTCGAGCAACACGGACACGCTGTCGGAAACGGTGAACTCGAACAACGTCCTCATCGTCAGCACCTGGGTGAAATAGGGCGTTCATAGGGGGTCTCCCGTGAGGCCGGTCCTGCGGATCGGCCGCCGGCGGGCCCGGCTCGTCGCCGGGGCCGCGTGCGCCGGAGCGGTGATTCTGGCGGTCTCCGCGATTCCTGGCGGAGCGCAGTCGGGACAGGGGGGTGGCACGACGCTCCTCGGGTCGATCACCGACGCGGGTAACGGCCGCCCCTTACCCGGCGCTCTCGTCGTCATCGAGGGCACTCAGCTCCGCGCACTCACCGGCTCGACCGGTCGCTACGAGATTCCGGGGATCGACTCCGGCCACTACGTCATTCGCATCGGCGCTATCGGATACGGCGCGGTAACGCGGCGGGACGTCGCGCTCGCGCCGGGCGAGCGCCACTCGCTGGACGTCGCGCTCGTCCGGGCACCCGTGCAGCTGTCCCAGATGTCGGTCACCGCGAGCCGCACCGAGGAGCAAAGCGGCCAATCCACCGCCAGCGTGGCCGTCCTCACCGGCGAGCAGCTCGTCGATCTCGGCGCGATTCGGGTCGACGCCGCGCTGCGGAACATCCCGGGTGTGACCCTGAACAACGACCAGAGCAACGACGTCTCGATCCGCGGCTCCAGCGGCGTGGCCGAAGGGATCGGCAGCCGGGTCCTGATGATGGTCGATGGACATCCGCTGCTCTCCGCGGACGGCGGGGAAATCGACTTCAACGCGCTCCCCCTCCTCGACGTCGACCGCGTGGAGGTCGTCAAAGGCGCGTACTCGGCCGCATACGGCAGCAACGCCCTGGGCGGCGTGATCAACCTGATCACCACACCGATCTCCGATCGGCCGCAGACGATCGCCGAAGTCGACTACGGGACGTACGATGTCCCGGCGCAGTCTCGCTTCACCGGACAGGGACTCAACTATTCGGGCGTCGATCTCGTCCAGTCGCAGCAGCTGGGCACCGTCGGCACGCGCATCGGACTGGATCGGCAGACATCGACCGGATTTCGCCAGGACGACTTCTCCGGACGCTGGGTCGGGCGGGGGAAGTTCACGTATCCGAATGGTGCGGCGCACCCGTCGTCCTTCTATGCGATCTACACGGATGAGACGGGCGGCGATTTCACCGGGGCCGTGTCCGACGCGGCCCCGTATGTCGTCGACTCGATCGCGCGGCGCGACCAGTCACGCTACCAGCGCGTGGCCGCGGGGGGCAGGATCATCCCGTGGGCGACGGGATCCGCGGAGCTCTCGCTTACTCCGGCATTCGACTACGACGACTCGCGGAACAGCTACTACAGCATCGACAACCACGACTATCACCGGGCGACCCGCTATGGGAGCGGAGTGCAGCTTGCGCTGGATCCCTCCATCGACCAGACCATCGTCGCCGGCGGCGAGGCGGCACATACGGACGTTGTCTCCAATATCCTCGGCACGCCGGTCCTGGAGGATGCAGCGCTCTTCGCCCAGGACGACTGGGACTTCACCGACCGGTGGCGCGGATCGCTTGGCGCGCGGCTCGACGCGCACCGATCGAGCGGTGCGTCCACGGAGGACGTGGTGAGCCCGAAGGTGGGCGCGCGCTACCGTGTCACGGACGAGACGAGCGTGCGCGCCTCGATCGGTCGTGGATATCGCGCCCCGAGCGCGGTGGAGCAGTTCACCTCGACCTTTCAGCAGGGCGTGTGCGTCGTCCCGAATCCGAACCTGCGCGGGGAGACGGCGTGGTCGGGCGAGATCGGGGCGACGAGCGCACTCACGCGGCGGGCCTCGATCGATGGAGCGCTCTTCGAGAGCGACTACCGCGGCTTGATCTCGCCGGTGCTCGCCGCGTCGTCGAGCTCCACGTGTCCCCAGAGCGCACTGTCGGCGCAGTTTCAGAACGTCGACCACGCCCGCGTACGCGGCATCGATGTGAGCACGCGGATCGCGCTCGTGCGCGACTGGATCAGCCTGCTGCTCGCGTACACGTACCTGGACAGCCGGAACATGGATAGTCCCGAGCGTTCGCCCGGCGCCGGGAAGCAGCTTCCGTATCGATCGAACGACAACCTCACGGGATCGCTCGATTTTCTCGGTGGTCTCGCCGGCGTCGATCTCCGTTACCGGAGCCGACCCGCGGTCGTGCTGGAGGACCCGGTCGAGCAGCGGGGCAATATCACCGTCGTGGATACTCGGCTTGGGATTCGGATCCGGCATACGATCCTGCAGATCAAGGCGGCGAATCTGCTGCAGGAACGGTACGTCGACGTGCTCGAGCACTATTACGGAGCGCCGCGCAGCCTCCAGATGACCGCGCGGCAGTAGTTCTGAGCCGGCGGTCATCGCGAGGGCCGAAGGCCCGAAGCAATCGCGTGTCCGGCTACTAGAAGATCTTCAAGTGGATGTAGCGGCCGGGGTGCGCCTTGAGATCCGCGCTCAGGGAATCCAGCCGGGCGAGCAGCGACACCGTGTGGTTATACAGATCCGGGTTGTTCAGCAGCATGGCCGCGCTGCCCGTCCCGCTATCGGCCCGCGCCAGGATGTCGTCGAGCTTCGCGCTCGTCTCGCGGAGGCTGCCCGACAGTTCGGCCAGGTTGTTGGTCGTGCTCCGCAGATTGCGCACCGCGGAATCGACGGTGGCCGAATCGACGCCGGACAGCGTGTGCCGCACCGCCTGCATCGTGGTGGACAGGTCGCGCGACTGATCCGAGGCGATCGCAGAGAGCTTCGTGACCAGCTCGTTCGTCCCTGCGAGCGTCTTCCGCAGGTCGGCGATCCCGCCCTGCTGCACCAGCTCGATCTGCATGGCGCGAGAGATGTCCGTGAGATGGCTCCCGACGGTGTCCATGCGCGCCTCGAGCTCCTGCAGCCCGGGCGAGGATTTCCCGATCGGGATGGTGTCGCGCGGCGCCAGGTACGTCGTCGACGGATGCGCCGGCCGGAGGGCGACTTCGACGTCGCCAAAGATTCCGTTCGGCTCGATCGTGGCCGTGGTGCCCTGCGGAATGTGGTACTCCTTCTGGATCCGCATCGTCACGAGAAGCGACCCATCCTGCCGAAAGGCCACGTCGTCGACGAAGCCCACGTTGACGCCGGCCAGGAGCACGCCCTGCCCCTGCTTCAGCCCGTAGCCCCAGGGGAATTTCGCGAAGATCGGATACCCCGTCGTGAGCCCGCCGCGCACGAGCCACAGCGTGCCCAGCACGCCGACGGCGATCGCGGCCGAGATCACGAGGCCCACCAACACGTCATCGCGTCGCTTCATAGGGTCGGGACCGGGGTCGGGGACAGGGCGGGAGCGATCATGTCTGCTGCAGGTAGGGCGCGAGAACGGCGGCCGTCAGGGCATCGAGCACGAGGATCCAGACGGATGCGATGACGACGGCCTTGGCCGTCGAACGGCCCACGCCCTCCGAGCCCGAGGTCGTCGTATAGCCCTCGAACGTACAGAGGAAGGCGATCGCGCCTCCGAACATGACCGCTTTCAATAGACTATAGAATACCTGAAAGGTCGAGAAGGACAGGCGCAACCCCGTCTCGAAGTCGAACGACCGAACGTCCGTGGCCGCGATCGCCGTCACATACGCCGAGCACACGCCGATCGCGTCGGCGAACACCGTCAGGACCGGGAGCATGATCAGCGCCGCGATGATGCGCGGCACGACGAGATAGGCGATGGGATCGTACGCGAGGGTCTCGAGCGCGTCGATCTGCTCGGTCACGCGCATCGTGCCGATCTCGGCCGTCATCTGCGCCCCGACGCGTCCGGCCAGCACCAATCCGGTGAGCAAGGGGCCCAGCTCGAGAATGATCATCTGCCGGGCGATGATCCCGACGACCGAGAGCTGCACGCCGGAGAACAGCTGATACCGCGACTGGAGCGCGATGACCGCGCCAATGAAGGCGGCGACGACCGCCGTCAACGGCAGCGAATCGACGCCGATCGCACGCATCTGCTTGAGCGTCTCGGGCATGTACGTCGCCGGGTAGCCGACTGCGCGGGCGACGTCCTCGAGGAAGTACGTACGCGCGCCGACTCCGCCCAGGACGCCCAGGACCGCGTTGACGACTCGGCGGACGATCCGCTCGATGAAGCCCAGCGGACCGGACACCGCCGGTGCGCCGGCCGGGTCGCTCGCGACCGTCGCGCTCACGGACGCACCTTCACGGACGCACCTTCACGTGCGCACCCGGGCGAGGAGCACGCCGCCCGCGACGGCGAAGAGCAGGTTGGGCACCCACGCCGCCAATTCCGGCGGCTCGATGATCCCCTTCGCACCGATCGCCTTCGAGAGCTGGATCATCATGAGAAAGATGACGGTGGTGCCCAGGCTGACCGCAATCCCGTAGGCGGCCCCTCCGCGCTGCGTGGTCGTCGCGAGCGGCGCGCCGAAGAGGGCGATGATGATGCACGTGACGGGGACGGCGATCTTCTGGGCGAGCTCGACGCGCAGCTCGTCGGCGTTTCCGCCCGACCGCTGGAGCGCCGCGATGAAGCGCCGGAGGTCTCCGTACCCGAGATCGTCCGGATTCCGCGGAATCGACATGAGATCGGTCGGGATCTCGCGGAGACGGGTGTCGTGCCCGGAGTCGAACTGGACCGCGAAATCGCTCACGCTGTCGGGAAATACGTGCAGCATGCCGCGATGCAGGCCCCAGCCGTGGTGGGCCGTCCAGCGTCCCAGGGTGGCCGACAGCACGTAGGTGGGGTAGGCGGGGCCGGTGCCCTTGCGCACGATCTGGAGCTGAGAGATGGTGCCGCGCGATGCGTTCACGGAGCCGATCTGGTACACGCGGCCATCGCGCGCGCTGAACGCGAAATTGTACCGCTCGTTCCCGCCGCGGTAGCGCTGTTCCTGCAGCAGCTCGTCGTGTTTCGCGTTCGTGGCCGGGACGACGGCCCCGAGACCGAGCCCCAGAATCGCGGCGAAGCATGCGGCGAGGTAGATCGGAGCCGTAACGCGATAGAAGCTGATCCCCGACGCCTTGGCCGCCGTGATCTCCGAATGGCGCGTGAGGGCGCCGATGCAAAAGATCGTCGCGAAGAGAACCGCGGCCGGCAGCACCAGAAAGACGGATCCCGGAATCGCGTAGACATAGCCGAGGATGATGGCGCGGGGGCTCAGATTGCGGTTCAGGTAGTCCTTGGTTTTCTCCGTGAGGTCGATCATGATCACGAGCAGCGGGAATCCCGTCGCGGTCGTGAAGAAGATCTTCCAGAACTCGATGCTCACGTAGCGGTCGAGCGGATGGATCCGGGGCAGCGCGAGACGCATCAGTGCGCCCGGACCGCGGTCAGAATGCGCCCGCGGAGAACGGTCCACCGCTCGCCCCACTCGCCGCTACGGGTCGTCCCGGTCTTCGTGCCGAGGCGGAGGAGCAGCACGGCGCCCACGAGCGCGAAGGCGAGATCGGAGCCCCACATCGCCACGAAGGGGGTCAGCTTCCCGTTCTCCGCGAGGGGCTCTCCGGCGATGAGACCGACATAGTACAGGCCGAAGACGGCAAAACTCACGCCGATCACGAGTCCGACGCCCCCGCGCGGGAAGCGCAGCGCGATGGGCGCGCCCAGGAGGGCGAAGACCACGCAGGCGACGGCGAGGGAGAACTTCTTCTGGATCTCGACGTCGTAGATCGAGGCGGTCAGGCGGGCCTCCTGAATGCGTGACCGCGCGGCATCGACCGATGCGGTGAGTCCCGACAGCACGACCAGCGGAGGCAGCACGATCGGGGGTCCGTGCCGGGGCTCGGGGGCGGG
>PLLD01000144.1 GCA_003141205.1 Gemmatimonadota bacterium | reverse complement strand
CGGCCTTGTTCGCGGGCGACGGGCATCCTTCGTGCGCGCACCGCGCCTTGTCGAGGTCGCTGTATGTCGTCGCCTCACGGAACTTGGTCGTCGTGCCGACCCGGTGATACTCCCGTACGCCGCGATGCGCCGCGTCCGTTCCCCCCAGGCGCCGCATCCCGCGCGGCAGTGGCTGCGGGATGTCGTGGACGTCGTGGGTGAACCCGTTCTGGTCGATCAGGGTGACATGCATGGCGAGACACTCCCACATCAGGGCAGGCGTCGGGGAACAGAGGCTCCAAGCTAGGTGGGCCCGCCGCCGCCGTCCAGGTGCCGCGAGGCCGAATCGGCCGCTCGGTTCGTCTCCGCGGCGACCTTTGGTAGGGAGTCGGCTCCCTACGGTTCCACCGGTTGCGCTCAGTCCGATTTACCGCCAATCTATCCAGCCTGAGTTCGAGCCGTGGCTTGGCTGGGACGCACCGATCCCACCGGGCGTCGCGCGTACCCATGGGAGTGAGGATGCGCTCTATCGTCTCCGTCGTGTCGTTCGGTTCCGGCGCTCTCGCAGCCGTCCTCGCCGTCTCCGCGTGCAACGGACCGACTCAGCCGCCCAATCTCGTGCCGCCCGCCGGCGACGCGGCAGCAGCAGCCGCCGCAGCGGCTCCGATCAAGATCGTCGTCGCGGGACTCGGGACGGTCACGCTGCAGGACCTCGGAACGCTCTCGGGGGATGCCGCGAGCGTCGCCACGTCGGTCAACGATGCCGGTCAAGTCGTCGGGGTCAGCGGAGGCGGTCTGCCGCGGCAGATTCAACGCAATCGCACCATTCCGGAGATCATCACTCCGAACACCACGGACTTCGGCACATCGGGCGCCCTGCACGCGTTCGCGTGGACCGCGAGCGGCGGGATGACGACGCTCGCCAATATGAGCGGCACGGCCGGCAGCGTCCCCGAAAAGAACAACAAATGGGGGCGCATCGTCGGTGCCAGCTATACCACGTCGGGGGTCGATCAGGTCGCCGTGTGGGCCACGGCCACGAGCGCACCACACAGCCTGTCCGTCCCCGCGGGCACGACACGCAGTCATGGCTACGACGTCGACGACGCGGGCAATGTCGTCGGAGAGATCACGAACCCGGCGTACGGCGGCACGCATACCGTCGCGGTGTATTGGCCCGGCGCGGGCGGTTACACGATCATCGGTGGCATCTCCGGTGCCATCGCAGCCCAAGCGTACAGCAGCGCACGACAGATCGACAACGCGGGATTGGTCGCGGGGTACGCCGCAGCGCCGGATTGCAAATGCGCGGATACGCTCTTCAGCGCGTTTACCTGGACCGTATCCGGCAAGACAGTGACGGGGATCAGCGGCGACCTCGTGGCTTCGTCGATCGCAGACCTGCTCGCCGAGGTGACCGTCGGCCCCATCGGCTCTCCCATCTCCGGAGGCGGAACCGGCGGCGGTGGTGGCGGTACGACGACAACCGGGCTGGGGCCACCCGCGGCGCTCGATGCGAACGGGAATATGGTCGGCACCGATCTCAGTAAGAGCGCCGCCACGCCTGCTATCGGGCACGGATATCGGCGTACAGCGGCGGGAGTGGTTACGAGCTTCCCGACGGGCACCTCGGCCTATGGGCTCGACCTGCAGGGCCGGGTCGTCGGCACGCAATACTCGTCGAGCCAGGTGCCGACGGCGGCGCTCTTCATGAGCGGCGCGGTGTATCTCCTCGGCACGCGGACGGGCGATTGCTGCAGTGAGGCGTTGGCATTGAGCAACACCGGCATCGCCGTGGGCTACAGCTTGCCCAGTGGAACGGCGAACACAGGTCTTCCGCACGCCGTGCGGTGGACCATGCCGTTCACCAACTAAGCCGCTCAACCGCGATCGCGGCGCGCCGCCGCCATCGGGATGTCGTCAGCGGGTACCGGCGTTGGCCTCGGCGGGACTCCGCACCTTCGCCGGAATGGCTAACGATGCCCACGATACTTGAAGCGGTGCGCCCGATAACGCTGGCCGAGGTGCGGGCGGCGCGGCAGAGGATCGCGACGACGGTTTTGCGCACGCCATTAGTCCGTCTCGAGGGGCGGGCGCGCCCTGCACCGTCGTGGCAATCGAGACGGCCCCGATATCAAAGATCGAACGGATGCGTGCGCTCGGCGCGCTTTTCCCGGATTGGCAGCCCTCGTTCGTCGACGGTGCCGGCGGCCGGAGCGTGTTCCCACGCATGTGGGAGCGAATGCAGGCCGTGATGGACGGATGCATCGTCGTGAGCTTGGAGGAAACGAAAACCGCGATGCGACTCCTGGCTGACAAGGCACGCGTCATAGCGGAAGGAGCGGGCGCTCTGTCGGTCGCCGCCGCCTTGTGGTGGTCAGGGAATCCTTGACACCATATCCCGGAATGGCCGGCAGCTGGGTGGCCCACGCCCGCCAATATTTCAGCGACCTTCAGCGAGGAGTCGAACGATGGGATCCGCAGAGATCGCCCTGAGAAACACGGGCCAGGGGTTTCCCAATCGCCGAGTGGCGGGTGTCGCGCTCGCGCGACATCTGACGGGATATGCCCGCCGCCCTGATTTAATCGTGTTGGCGGTGCCACGCGGCGGGGTGCCCGTAG
>PLLD01000265.1 GCA_003141205.1 Gemmatimonadota bacterium | reverse complement strand
CGGGAGCGCTCGTGTCGGGAGCGATCGTGCCACGCCGCGCACTCGGCACCCCTGCGACCCCGACCCGTGCCGCCGCGGCGGCGCAGATGCCCAGCACCAGAAGTAGAAAGCGCATCGCCAGAGCATACCGGGGCGGCAACCGCCCAAGCAACCGCCCAAGCAACCGCCCAAGCAACCGGCCAAGCAACCGCCCGGGCGACCCCGCGAGGGACGTCGTTCGTCAGGCCGCAGGTGTCGCTCACCCCAGTCGCGTACCGGCGGCGTGGCCGCGGCGGTACATTCGAACGCATGCGGATCCGCTCCCTCGCCCGGATCCTCGCGCCGACCGATGGCGACCACCGATCCGGGTCCGCCTCCGTTCTCCTGGTCAGCACCAATCGGGAACGCACGCCCCAACCCGTGCTCCCCAATGGCGTGGCGTGCGTCGCCTCCGCGCTCGCGTCCGCCGGCTACGACGTGCGCCTCCTGGACCTGTGCTTTGCCGCCGATCCCGTCCGCGCGGCCCACGCGGCGGTGCGCGCGCTGCGCCCGGATGCGATTGGCGTCTC
Source organism: Gemmatimonadota bacterium (assembly GCA_003141205.1). Classification (GTDB taxonomy): domain Bacteria; phylum Gemmatimonadota; class Gemmatimonadetes; order Gemmatimonadales; family Gemmatimonadaceae; genus FEN-1251. The sequence continues at coordinate 7,591 of PLLD01000265.1, read as the reverse complement.
GGTCCGCAATATCGACAACAGCGATACGATCGCGCTCCGGCACTATACGCCGGAGGCCGTGTCGATCCTGGCGGCGCTTCGATCGGCCGCCCCCGGCGTGCCGGTCTTTGCCGGCGGCGCCGCATTTGGCGTGGCGCCCGAATCCCTCTTTCGGGAATTGGGGGTCGACTACGCGGTGGCCGGTGACGGCGAGCGCGCGAGCGTGGCCGTCATGGACGCACTGGCGGCCGGACGCCCCGTGGGCGCCATACCGGGAACGGTGCGGCAGCAGGATGGCCGGGTCGTTTTCGTGCCACCGCGCGAGGACGCGGACCTCGACGCCCTCCCGCGCCCGCAGCTCGCCCGATGGCTCGACATCGATCGGTACCAGCGCCACGGCGCCACCGTTCCCGTGCAGACGAAGCGTGGCTGCGTCTACAAGTGCGTCTACTGCACCTATCGGAACGTCGAGGGATGGGGATACCGCCTGCGGGATCCGGGGGCCGTCGCGGCCGAGGTGGCGGACCTGTATCACGCGGCGGGAGTCCGCCACATCGATTTCGTGGATTCCACCTTCAATTCGCCCCCCGGTCACGCGGTGGCCGTGTGCGAGGCGATTCTGCGGCAGCGTCTGCCGATCCACCTCGAGACGACCAATTTCACACCGGCGGCCGCCTCCGACGAGCTGCTCGCCATCATGCGGCGCGCAGGCTTCTCCTCGATCGGGATCTCGGCCGAGAGCGCCAGCGACCCGGTGCTGGAGCGGCTGGAGAAGGGATTCGATGCGGCGCGGGTGCGCGACGTCGCCGGCCGAGTGGAGCGGGCGGGTCTCCGTGCGCTCTGGATCTTTCTCGTCGGCGGGCCCGGCGAGACCGAGGAGACGCTGCGCGAGACGCTGAGCTTTGCCGCCGCCCGGCTGCAGCGCGGCGACGCGGTGTATCTGACGGTGGGACTTCGGATTTACCCGGGCACGACGCTCCACCGGATCGCGATCGAGGAGGGAACGGTCGGCCGGGAGGACTCCCTCCTCACGCCCCACTTTTATTTTTCGCGCGGATTGGCGCTCGACGCGACGGTGACCGCGCTCCGCAGCTTCGCGCGCGCGCATCCCCGATTCATGTTCTCCGCCGATTCCCGCTCCTGGTTGCTGCCCCAACTGACCCGTCTCGCATCGGTCCTGCGGCTGCCGCGCCCGCACTGGCAGTACATGGGGATCTTCCAGCGCCTCGCGCGTACGGTCGGATAGGCATCTGGCGATACAGCTTATCCCACCGCGCGGGCGCGGCACGGAGATCCTGGATGGCCCGGGACTGGATCCCGCGCTGGTCCGGCGATCGCACCGCGACGTCATCCTGGCCAATCGCCTGCTCGGCGGCGCCCATGCGGTGCTCGCCGAGCTCGCCCCGCTATGGTCCGGGCTGCCGCGGGATGCAACCCTTCTCGACGTCGGGGTGGGGATGGGGGACATTCCGGCTCGGGCACGGGTCGCCGCCGCCCGGCACGGGGTCCGGCTCACGACGCTCGGGGTCGACTCCGTCCCGGCGCTGGCCGCGGCGTCGCGCGATCGGGGCCTCGAGGTCATCTGCGCCGACGCACGCGCGATCCCGTTGCCCGATCGCAGCATCGATGTCGTCACCTGCTCGCAGGTGCTGCACCATTTCTTCGATGGCGACCTCACCCTCGTCCTGCGCGAGCTCGATCGCGTCGCGCGTGCGCGCGTGATCGTGAGCGACCTGCGCCGCAGCAGGCTTGCCGCCGCGGGGATCTGGCTCGCGTCGTTCGCTTTCGGCTTTCACCCCGTGAGCCGCCACGATGGCGTCGTGTCGGTCATGCGCGGGTTTCGCGAGGCGGAGCTGCGCACTCTGGTCCGCTCGGCCGTCGGCCAGGACCCGCACATTCGATCGCGGGCCGTCGCCCGCGTGACGGCCACGTGGGCGCCGGGCCGTCCGGTGTCGGGGGGCACATGAGCCCGCGTGCGTCGCGGCCGGCGGTGCGCGAGCCGAGCGTGACGCCGGTGACGCCCGGGCTTCTCCGGGAGCCCCTCGCAGAGCTGCGCGACCGCGCCGAGCGCGAGCTCAACGTCGTGCGGGCGACGGTGCTCGCGCTGCTCACGGCGGCGGCGCTGGCGTACGCCCCCACGCTCACACCCGGGTTGCGCCTCGTCAACGTGGCCGTGCTCCTGCCGACGCTCGCATGGACGTTGGGGCAGTACGTCCTGTGGTACGGCCGGCCGCGCCTTCCCCGGGGGCTGGCCGTGGCGAATCCGATCGTCGACGTCACCGCGGTGACCGCGATCATGGCGGGCTATGCGCTCACGCAATCGGCGGCCGTGTCGCTCAAGGCACCGATGTTTCTCGCGTATTTCGCGATCCTCGCAGCACGGCCCGTGACGTCATCGACCCGGATGGCGGTGCTCGTCGCGCTGTGCGCGGTCGGCGAATACGCGTTGCTCGTGGCGTTCGTGATCGGCACCGGCCGGGTGGCGGTGACCGCCACGCCGATCATGGCCGCGAGCGGGACAGGCGTCTCGCTGCTCGACGAGGGCGCAAAGGTCCTGCTGCTCGCCGTCGCGGGAGGGATCGCGACGTACGCGACGGCGTGGCACGAGCGATTAGTCATTCGCGACGGACAAGCCGCACGCGAGCGGGTGCGGCTCGAAGTGCAGCTGGCGCGCGCGGAGCTCGAGCGACTCAAGTACCAGCTGCAACCGCATTTTCTGTTCAACGCGCTCAACGCCATCACCGCACTCATATCGTCCAACCCGCGCGCGGCCGAGCGCACGGTGCACGGGCTGAGCGAGCTGCTGCGGCATTCGCTCGACAGCACGGCGCACCATGAGGTGCGGCTCGACCGTGAGCTCGAGCTGATCGGCCACTACGTCGACATCCAGCGTCTCCGATTCCAGGACCGGTTGACGGTTCGCTTCGGCATCGAGCCCGCGGCGCGCAATGCTCTCGTGCCGAATCTCCTGCTGCACCCGCTCGTCGAGAACGCGATCCGGCACGGCGTCGGCCTTCGCGCTGAAGGGGGGCACGTGGACGTGCGCGCAACGTGCGTCGCGGGCCGGCTCCGGCTCGAGGTGTCCGACGACGGTGTCGGAGCGGAATTGCCGCCGGGGGCGGCCGGACCGGTGCGCGAGGGGATCGGACTCGGGAACACACGCGCGCGCCTCCGGTACCTCTTTGGCGATGCGCAGCGTCTCACCGTCACGACCGCGCCGGGCGCGGGCTGGACGGTAGAGGTCGAGCTTCCGTACCGAACGTGACGTGGAGCCACACGTGAGGCAGAACCGATGATTCGCGTGGCCATCGTGGATGATGAGCCGCTCGCGCGCACGTGGCTCCGCGAGCTGCTGGCAGGGGATCCGGACGTCGTCGTGGTCGCGGAATGCGGCGACGGCAAGGAAGCCGTTGCCGCGATCGCGCGCGATGACCCCGACCTGGTCCTGCTCGACATTCAGATCCCGGAATTGGACGGCTTCGGCGTCGTCCGGGCCGTCGGTGCCGATCGGATGCCCGCGGTCATCTTCGTCACGGCGTCGGATGCGCACGCGGTGCGCGCCTTCGAGGTCCATGCCGTCGACTACGTCCTCAAGCCGGTCGAGCGCGAGCGGTTCGCCGACGCGCTGCGGCGGGCGAAGCGTCACGTCCTGGCGGCGGCGGATCCGGATCAGGCCGCGGCGGTGCGGCAGCGGCTCGCGGCGCTCATCTCGGAGGTGTCGGCCGCAGTGGGCGGCGCCGGCGGTCTGGCTCTCACCGGTGTCACAGCCGCCCCGCCGGCCCACGCTCTCCGGCTCGCGGTCAAGGTCGACGGTCGCGTGCTCTTCGTGCGGCCGATGGATGTCGACTGGGCCGAGGCGATGGACAATCACGTCCGGCTCCACGTGGGGCGCGAGGCGCACGTGATTCGCGAAACGCTCACGAATCTGGAGCGGCGTCTGCCGGCGGGTGCGTTCCTGCGCATCCACCGCTCCACGGTGGTGAACGTCGACCGCATCCGCGAGGTGCAGCCCTGGTTCGGTGGCGAGTACGTCGTGCTTCTCACCGATGGCCGCCAGCTGACATCCGGCCGCCGTTATCGCGGCGCGATCCAGGCTTTTCTCGACCGCGCACTGTAGCACAACGGGCGGCGATCGGCCGGCGGCGCTCGAAGCACGCGCTCCCGTGACCTTTCACCCCGTTCGCCCCGTCGTTCACCCCAAAGCCGTATGCATGGCGGCTCGCCCCGGCGACCTTGCATCCCGCGCGGGTGGAGAACGCGCGATTTCTGACCCTTCTACGGAGTGCCTGACATGTCGCAGCGCGTATTACGACCCATTTCGGTGCTGGCGGTGCTGGCCGTCGCGGTGGTTGCGTGCAGCAAGAGCACGACCGCCCCGGGCGGCGGTGGAGGCGGAGGAGGTGGCGCGACGGGGCTCACGGTGACCGGGGTCGGGAGCTCGGTGTGCTCCGGCTATGGCACCGGCGCCTGTCTCTACTACTTCACGCCGACCCCCGACACGGTGGGCGCTGCCGGAGACACCGTCAAGTTCGTCTTCCAGGATGTGACCCACGACGTGCACTTCGACACGCAGGGCTCCCCGGTCGACAGCCTCGGCGTGGAGACGAACACCACGGTACCGGTCGTCTTTCCGACGGCGGGAACGTACAACTACCACTGCACCATCCACCCCTACATGACCGGCACGATCGTCGTGCAGTGACGGCCGGTCGTCCTCGTCGTTCACCGGACATGGGCGTCCCATGTCGTCACGCAGCATGACGCCGGTACACTGGGCGATCCGGTTGCTCGCCGTGGTCGCGGGAGCAGGTGTGCCCGCGATCGCCGGCGGACAATGCGTGCCACCGGCCAACAGCAATGAGGCGAAGCTGCTCGCCTTTTACGAGGCGCCGATCGTATTCGCCACGGGCGATGCTCCGACTGCCCTGGCGTTCGGCCACGTCGCGCTCATGGGGGAGCTCGTGGGCGTGCCGACTCCGAGCCGCACCTTGCAGGAAAGCAGCTACTGCTACGCCGCGAAACAGGAAGGCACGCACCTGGCGCCGGTGCTGCCCCGCTATCGCGTAACCATCGGACTTCCGGCCGGCTTCGCCGTCGAGGGGAGTTATCTCCCACCGGTTACGGTCGACCGCGCCCGTCCCAGCCTGGGCAGTCTCGCCCTGGCATACACCCGGCCTCTCCTCGCACCGGGTGCCGGCGACGGCCCGTCCCTGGCGCTCCAGCTCCGCGCGCACGGCACTCTGGGCACCGTACGGGGGCCGATTACCTGTCCGGCATCCGCTCTGCAACAGACGGATCCAAGCCAGCCCTGTTACGGAACGAAGCCCTCGTCCGATACCTTTTATCCACGCTCCGGCGGCGGCGAGGGATCGCTCGCGCTGCAGACGCCCAATCGCCGCTTCTCCATCTACGCGGGCACGGGCTACACCTTTCTCTCCCCCGAATTCCGCGTCGGATTCACCAACCTCGACGGTTTCACGGACCACACCCTCGTCGAGGTCAATCTGAACCGCATTGCTGCGTTCGGCGGAGTCAGCGTCGCGATCTTCGGAGGGCTCGACGTCGGGGCGCAGGTCTACTCGGTGCCTGTCGACCTGACCACATGGCGTCTCGCCGTGCGGTACCGCATATGACCTGGCAGGCGCTCTGTGCCACCGGGCTGATCGTCGTCGGCGCCGGCAGCGCGTCCGTCCGAGCCCAGGCCCCGGCATCGCCGGTCGTCGCCGCCGGTTCGATCGCGGTCGAGCCAGCCCCGCCGCGGATGCCGGTCGCAGGATCGTTCTCCTATACACTCCTGCCGGATTCGAGCGACAACATCGACACGGCGATCGACGAGACGGTGGGTCCGATGAGCTTCATCATCCGTCCGATCGCGCGGGGCCGCCTCCGGCGAACGAATCCGACGCCGCAACGCGTTCATATCGATGTGTGGCAGGACAGCCTCGGCGTGGCGTTCGACGACGGCAATCCGGTGATCACCCCGCTCGATGGCCAGCCGGTCCCGTGGGTGAACTCGCTGACGCACGAGACCTACCAGGCACACGTGGTCCTCATCGCCGACACCCTTCGGCAAACGATCGCCGCGCCCGACGGCACGCGTGAGAACGCCTATCTCTTCGTGAGCGGGGGCGAGCGACTGCACCTGCGCGTCACCGTCACCAGCCACCGGTTGCCGAAGCCGCTCGTCTACATGCTGATCTTCCGCCGCACCGGAGCCGCGTAGCCGCGTAGCCGCGCGCCCTATTGCACCAGCGTGACCGGGGTGGGTCCCTCCACCGACCGCGCCCGATCAGATGCACGTGGGCATCGATGAAGCCCGGAAGGATCGTCGCATTCCCGAGGTCGATCGTCCGCGCGCCCGCCCTACCTGGGAAGGCCCCGTGCGCTCGGCCGATGCATCGCGCGCTTGCGTGCACGCCCCCTCAGGGGTGACCTTCCGTCCCGCTCGGCTCACTCTTCCCGTGCCACGCGTGCCGCCACCGATGACCCGGACCCCAGCATCCCAGTCCGTGCTTTCGCCGGAGCCGGCTCCCCACGGCGCCGCGGCGCCCGCGCGCATTCGCGTCGCCTTTCAGGGCGAGCCCGGGGCCATCAGTGAAGAGGCGATCGTGCGGCTGTGGGGCGGCACCGCCGAGTCGGTGCCGATGCGGAGCTTCGACGATGTGATGGAGGCGGCGCAGTTCGGGCGGGTTGACTACGGCCTGCTCCCGATCGAGAGCACGCTGATCGGCGGCGTGGACGTGGCGTACGACCTGCTCGCGCTCTACGATGAGCTGTGGGTGGTGGCCGAGACGGTCGTGGCGATTCATTTGAACCTTCTGGCGTTGCCCGGGGCGACGCTCTCGAGTATCCGTATGCTCCGAAGCCATCCGATCATGCTGGCCCAGTGCGCGTACTTCCTCGAGCGCCATCGCCAGATTCGCGCGTACCCGTCGTGGGATACGGCCGGCGCCGCGCGCGAGGTGATCGAGCGTGGGGACCGCACCTGGGCCGCCGCCGCAGGACCCCTCGCGGCCGATCGATTCGGGCTCGTTACCCTGGCGGAGCGCATCGAAGATCGGTCCGATACAATGATGCGCTTCCTTGCCGTCGCGCCGGAGCCCACCCCGCTCGGCCCCGGAGTGCCCGCCCGCACGGCGGTCCTCTGCATCCTGCCGCAGCGCGCCGGTGCGCTCCTGCAGCTGTTCGAGCCCCTCGCGGGCCGTGCGCTCAACGTGAGCCACTTCACGTCGCGCCCGACGCGGGATCCGTGGCGGTACCAATACTTCCTCGAGTTCGAGCACATTTCCGATGATCCCCGCGCGGCCGAGGCGGTCCGCGCGATCCGGCACGCGTGCACCGTGAGCCGCCTCCTCGGCACGTTCGCGCAATCGCCCGACACGCCCGAGCCCCCCGCGCAACTGTGATCCGGTAGCATCGATGGGCCAGCCGATACTTCCGATTCCGGATCCGGGGAACCCCTCCCGGCCACTCGCTCCACCGGCGCCACGGTGGGTCGACGCGCTCATGCTGTGCACGGTCCTGGCCGTCGGCTACGGCCTCCTGCACATCGTGACGCATGTCAACGCGCGTGCCCGCACGGGCGTTGACATGCGTCACGATGTGCAGGAGG
>PLLD01000090.1 GCA_003141205.1 Gemmatimonadota bacterium | reverse complement strand
CCGCCCATCCACTTTCGCCCGGGCATGATTGCATTATACCGTATATGGTCTAAGAGTTCCACCTATGCCTCCAGTATACCGTATACGGTATCAAATTACCAGACTCCGCTGTTCACAATACGTCACTGGCCCCGTTGCCCGTGGTCACCGAGCGGTTCAGCGCAGCAGCGGCCGATGTGCGCCGACGCCGCGAAGTCGATGCGGAGCCGTATACGCACGAAACCAGCGACCGAGTTCGCGCGCGTGCTCCAGGACCTCGTCGCCGCATTTGAACAGGCGACGTCGGAGGAGGCCAACTTATGCAGATCGGAGATCGACTCGTAGATGATTCCATTGCGAAGGCCAATAGCAATCGCGGCATTGACTACAGGGACCCTTATTGAGAACGAGACCTATGGCGGGCAGTACCTGGACCGTTGCGGCAGCGAAAGCCAAGTTCAGTGAACTCATCGACCGGGCCCAGCGACGGGGTCCGCAAACCATCACGCGCAACGGCCATACGGCGGTCGTTGTCGTGTCGGCGGAAGAGTGGGAGCGAAAGACGAAGCGGACGGGCAATCTCGCGGAGTTTTTTGCAACGTCGCCGCTCCGGGGATCCGGGCTATCGATCACGCGCGCCGAGGATCGGCCTCACGGCATCGAGCTGTAAGCTTTTTGCTCGGAACCAAAGTGGGCGCAATCCCGGCTCCTAGGGAAAACGACGCCATGGCGATGTAGAACGCCCCCAGGGGTGCCGACTCCGGCGCGTGGGTGACATCTTTCGGAGCCCCCTTCGGAGACACGCATGGCGACATTCGTTCACTCCACGAAAATCCCCATCCACGGATCCCGGACCCTCCCCGGCCGATACTTCACATCGCCGGAGATCTTCGCCGAAGAGGGGGAGGCGATCTTCGCTCGCCGCTGGCTCTGCGTGGGACGCTCCGACCGGATCCGTGCAGCGGGCGATTTCATCCAGCAACAGATCGGCCCCGCCAGCGTGATCGTCCTGCGCGATCACAGCGGAGAGGTCCGCGCCTTCCATAACGTCTGTCGTCACCGCGGCACCCGCCTGTGCGAAGCCGCCAGCGGCAACGTCGGCGCGGGCATTACCTGTCCATATCACGCCTGGGTGTATTCTCTCGACGGACGCCTGGTCGGGGCCCCATCCACCAGCGACATCGAGGGATTCGACAAGGCCGACTATCCCCTGCACCCCGTGCACGTGGCCGAGTGGGAAGGATTCGTCTTCATCAACCTGGCCCGCGACGCGGAGCCCTTCGCCGATGCGCTCGCGCCACTGGTCGGTCGCTTCTCCCGCTTCAACCTGCCGAATCTCACGGTCGGCGGGCACGTCGAGTACGACGTGAAAGCCAACTGGAAGCTCCTCTTCCAGAACTACTCGGAGTGCTATCACTGCGCAGGGGTCCACCCGGCGCTCGTCAAGCTGTCCCCCGCCACGAGCGGGGAGAACGACCTGTTCGAAGGCCCGGTCCTCGGCGGCTTCATGGTCATCAACGACGACGCCGGCAGCATGACCATGAGCGGCCGCGCGTGCGGCGTGCCGGTCGGAGAGCTGACGGAGGACGACGCCCGACGGGTCTACTACTACTCGATCTTCCCCAACATGCTGTTGAGCCTCCACCCGGACTACGTGATGTTCCACACCCTCACGCCCGTGGATCCGGGGCGCACCCGCATTACCTGTGAGTGGCTCTTCCACCCCGCGTCGCTCGCCGGCGGCTTCGATCCGAGCGATGGCGTCGCATTCTGGGACATGACCAACCGGCAGGACTGGCACATCTGCGAGGCGAGCCAGCTCGGCGTGATGTCACCGGCATACACCCCGGGCCCCTACTCACCGCGCGAAAGCCTGTCGGTCGCGTTCGACCGCGAAGTCGTGGCCGCTCTCGGACGGCAGCGGCCGTAATTCTGTAGCGCTCGCACTCGCAGCGTCCGCCGCGCGCGCGTGAGTGCCCCTGGGAAGGACGCGATGGCGCCCCCCGCGCCCCCCGCGCCCCCCTNNTGCGCCGAACGCTGCGGTTCGGCGACCTCCTTCTCTTCTACATCGTCACGGGATTCAGCCTTCGCTGGATCTCCTACGCCGCCGCCGCCGGACCGAGCGCGATCCTCATCTGGATCGGCGCCTGCGTCGGCTTCTACATCCCCCTCGTCCTCACGGTGCTCGAGCTCTCGTCGCGATACCCGGCAGAGGGCGGACTGTACGTCTGGACGCGCGAAGCGTTCGGCGGCTTTGCCGGCTTTCTCTCGGCCTGGCTGTATTGGGCCTCCAACCTTCCGTACTTCCCGAGCCTCCTGTATTTCACGGCGGCAAACGCCCTGTTCATGGGCGGAGCCCGAGCGCAGAGCCTCTCGGGAAGCCCTGCGTACTTCGTGGGTGTCGCGCTCGTCGGCCTCGCCATCGCGGCCGGACTCAACATCCGCGGGCTCGATATTGCGCGCTGGCTCCATAACCTCGGCGCCGTCACTCTCTGGCTCCCCGCGCTCATCCTGCTCGGCCTGGCTGCCGCCGCGCTCGCCCATGGCGTCGGCAGCGCTACCCCGTTCACGCGGCCGTCGTTCATTCCGAGCACCCATCTCCGCGACATCATCTTCTGGTCGACCGTCGTCTTCTCGGTCAGTGGATCCGAGAGCGCCTCGATGCTCGGAGACGAGATCGAAAACCCGCGCCGAAACATGCCGCGCGCCTTGCTCCTGGCCGGTGCGGGGATCACGACGATCTATATCCTCGCCACCGCCGCCGTCATGTTCGCGCTCCCCGCGGGTCGGATTCCCGAGATCCAGGGAGTGATTCTCGCCATTGCGGCTTTGGCCGGCCGCTTCGGATTGCCCGCGATCGTTGCCGTCGCGGCCGCGTCCATCACGCTGAGCGGCCTCGGCCAAACCGGAGCATGGTTTGCGGCGGCCAGCCGCCTGCCCTTCGTCGCGGGGATCGACCGCTACCTGCCGCCGGCGTTCGGGCACGTGCATCCACGCTGGCACACCCCGCACGTCTCGTTATGGGTGCAGGCCGTCATCGCCGCTCTCTTCGTCGCGCTCTCGCAAGCCGGAAGCGCGGTCAAGAACGCCTACGACATCCTCGTCAGCATGTCCATCATCGGCTTCTTCATTCCGTACCTGCTCATGTTCGCGGCGATGGTTCGCGTCCAGCACCTGCCGGCGGCGCCCGGTACGTTCCGCGTCCCCGGCGGCCCACGCGCGGCCGTTCTCCTCGCGAGCATGGGCTTCGTCGTCACGGCGATCGCGATAGGCCTGTCCTTCGTCCCCGCGCCGGACGATCCGCGCCCGGGCCTTTCCGTGCTCAAGATCGCCGGATCCAGCCTGGTGATGATCGCGTGCGGGATCGCTCTCTATGCGATGGCGCGCGTCCGCCAGCGCCGGGCGGCACGGGCCGCGACAACGCCGACATGAGCCCGCCCCCTATACCATGTAATTACGCGGCGGGTCGGCCATCTGCAGGACGGGGCGCGTGAGTGCAAACGGAGCGATGTCCGACGGCGTCGTACCGTCTGCGACGAGCTCGCTGAGGATCCGGCCGATCACGGACGCGAACTTGAAGGCGTGCCCCGCGCCGATCGCCGCAACGATGTTCGGACGCCCCGGGAGGGCATCGATCACGAAGTCGCGGTCAGGGGTGAGCGTGTACAGACAGGTCTTGGTCTTGATGACCGGCCCCAATGCCGTCGGGAGATACCGACCAAGGAAAGCGTCGACCTGGGCAACGCGCTCGAGATCCGGCTCGAAGGTCCGCGTGTCGGCCGTGACCGATCGCCCCCCCGCATCCCGCGCCACCTTGGGGCCCGCCTCACCAAATACGGGGAAGCCGTAGAAGCAGGGATCGTCCATCCAGATCCAGACCGGGAACCGGTCGGGCGCAAAATCCGCCGAATGTGGACTCGCGTAGTACGTCACCTGCTCCTGCGTCACGTCGAGCGGTACGCGCACCCCGAGCTGCGCGAGCACCGACTGCGACCAGGGACCCGCGGCGATAACGAGCGCCCGGGCGCGATAGGTCGTGCCTCCCGCACGCACCTCGACGCCATCGGTCACCGAGCGGACCGTCTCGACCGGCGTCCGGTCGAGCAGCGTCGCACCGTGGGCCCGGGCCAGGCGCTGGTGCGCAGCATTCGCACGCGCCGCCATGGCGATCCCCCCCTCACTCTGGTACAGCCCGTGATGCTCGTCCCCCAAACGCCATTGCGGCCAGCGCCGCATGATCTCGCCGGCATCGAGCATCTCGAACGGAACACCGCAGGCGCGCAGGCTGTCCGCATACCCGGAGAGCGGGATCGCGCCCTCGCGCGGGCCCAGATCGAGGCCCCCTGTGCGCAGGATGACCGCCTCCCCCGCCTCGGCTTCGAGCTCCGCCCACGACGCGTACGCCCGCTGGGCGAGCCGTACGTAGCCGGGTGTATGGTAGGACAGCCGGATGATGCGCGAGTGATCCTGCGACTCCCCGCGCACGTGCCCCAGCTCGAATTGCTCGAGTCCCAGGACACTGGCGCCGAAGCGGTGCGCGAGCCAATAGGCGGCCGAGCTGCCGAGGCCACCCAAGCCGAGCACGATGTACTCGTACTCGCGGGGCACGGCGCTTAGACCGCGGTGCCCAGGCGGGAGCGAATGTAGCGGCGGATATCCAGGCTCGCGCTCTCCATCGGAGCGTAGAATCCGGTCGCAAAGACGCGCGATCCCATCCCGCGCTGCACCCCTTCGCAGATCGTCCAGTCCTGTCGATTCACGAGATCCCAGAACTCGATGGCATCCGATGGATCGAAGCCCGACTGGGTGATCTCGTCCGGATGAAAAAGGAAATCGCAGGCGATCGATGTCCGCCGCGGGTCGACGGGCCAGAGGGTGAACACCGCCGCGTGGTCGGCCGACATGCTGATAAGGAGATTGGGATAGAACAGCTCACCTTTGTGCCGCACCTTCTCTTCGGCGCTCAGGCCGGGGAACGGTGCGCGGGCGGTCGTGCCCGAGCGCGTAAAGGTCCACGCCCCCGGCGCGTGCGGGATCCCCGCTTCCCAATCCAGCTCCGATCCGCCACGATGCTTGAATGCGGGCACGATCGCGCACAGCTCGGGGTGCACCCCCGCGCAGTGGTAGCACTCGTTGTAATTCTCGAGGATCACCTTCCAGTTGGCCGCCACGTCGTACACGATCCGGTGCGCCGAGCGCAGGGCCGCGAGCGGATAGCGGGCGAGGCGTCCGGGACCTTCGCCGAGCTGGTCGGCCAGCGATTCGCCGGTGCCGTCGCTCGCGAGTCGCACGAAGACGAAGCCCCCCCATCCATCGACCGCCACCGGGTGCAGCGGCAGATCGGCCAGGGCGATCGCGTCACCGTCGTCGAGAAAGGGCGCGGCGCGAAGCGTCCCATCAAGTGCGTATGTCCACGAGTGATACGGACAGCGGATCGCCGTGGGGAAGTTCCCGGTGATCGTCCCGACGTCGGCGGCCGGCGGCTGCTCGCGCCCCGTCAGTACGAGCTCGCAGCCGCGGTGCCGGCACACGTTGAAGAATCCGCGCAGCACCCCATCGCGGCCGCGGACGAGCAGCACGCTCTCGCCGGCCACACGCACGACGACGTAGTCGCCGGCAGCCGGCACCGACTCCTCCCGCGCGACACAGACCCACTCGCGCGCGAAGATCCGCTCGCGCTCGAGCGCGAATACGGCCGGATCGAGGTAGGCTGCCGCCGGCAGCGTCTGCTCGAGCGGGCTCACGCCGCCGCCGGAGCCCCGGCATTGCGGCGGCGCCGCACATCGCGCAGGATCTCGCGCGCCGCGTTGTACCCGCACGCCCCCATGACGCCGCCCCCGGGATGCGTCGCGGCGCCGCACAGGTACAGCCCGCGGATCGGTGTGCGATAATCCGCATACCCCGCGAGCGGGCGCATGAAGAAGAGGCTCGACAGCGACATCGCCCCCTGCATGATGTTCCCCCCGGTGAGGCCGTAGCGCTGCTCGATGTCGCGCGGCGCAAGCACCTGCCGGTCGATCACCGACCGCCGGAAATTCGGCGCGTATTCCGTCAGCAGGTCCACGCACCGGTCGGCAAAGCGCTCGCGCGCAACGTCGTGCGTCACTCCGGCAACCTTGACGTCGTAGGGAAAATACTGGATGAACATCGACATCACGTGCTGCCCCTTCGGCGCAAGAGTGTCGTCCAGCACCGAGGGGATCGTGCATTCGAGGATCGGATTCGGCGCCGGCCGCCCGTATTTCGCGCTGTCGTACGCCTCCTCGATGTAGTCGAGGCTCGGGCAGATGTGGATCGTCCCGCGATGCTGCGGCCCCGCCGTCGTGCCCGGACACGCCGTGAAATCCGGCAGCTCGCTCAAGTGCAGATTCAGCTTGAGACTCGCGCTCCGATAGTCGATCGCGGCCAGATCGGCGCGAAATTCGGCCGGCAGCTCCTGCGGGTCGACGAGGCCGAACGTCACGTGCGGGTCGGCCCCCGACACGACGCGGCTCGCCCGAATCTCCGTTCCATCCGCCAGGACGACCCCCGAGACCGCGCCCTGGGCGACCAGCATGCGGGTGACGGGCGCATTGGTTCGGATCTCGGCCCCGCGCTCCCGCGCGGCGGCCGCGAGTGCGGCGCTGATTCCGCCCATCCCGCCGCGGACGTACCCCCACACTCCGCGCACGCCGTTCGTCTCCCCCATGACGTGGTGGAAGAGGACGTACGCGGTGCCCGGCATGGACGGAGCCGCCATCGCCCCGATCACCGCGTCCGTGGCGAGCGTGGCCTTGAGCTCCTCGGACTCGAACCACCGGTCGAGGATCGGGCGAGCCGCGCCCGTGAGGATCTCGACCGCCGCCGCGCCGTCGCGCCCCAACCGCGTGAACTGCCACCCGAGCCGGGCCATCGTCGCGAGGTCCCCAACCGAGAGCGACCAGGGATTCGGCGGCGTCAGGAGCAGCGTCGGCTCGATGAAGGCCGCGATCCGCTCGAGCATCGCCTCGTAGCGCGGCAGGGCGTCCGCATCCTTGCGCGAGAACTTCGATACCTCGCGGCGCGTCAGCTCCTTGTCCGGCCCCAGCATGAGCGAGCGCCCGTCGGGAAAGGGGGAGAACGAGGACGGGTTCCGCGGCAGCATCTCGAAGCCGTGCCGCGCCAGCTCGAGCTCGCGAATGATCTCCGGCCGCAGCAGGCTGTTCACGTACGACGCGGTGGACACCTTGACGCCGGGCCAGACCTCCTCGGTCACGCACGCGCCCCCGATCACCTCGCGGCGCTCGAGCACGATCACCCGCTGCCCCGCGCGCGCAAGGTAGGCGGCGGTGACCAGGGCGTTGTGGCCGGCTCCGATAATGGCGACGTCGTACGTGGTGGGCAAAAAATGCTCCTGAGAGAAAGGGCAAACCCGCTCAAATTTCGCCCACCGCGGCGACTGCACGCAAGAAACCCGACACCGGGCTGGTTGGTACGCACGGGCAGCCGCGGCGGCATCGCGGCGTAATCGGGACTGCCCCTTTCCGCCGGTCGTGCATATCTTCGGAAGCCCAAACGCCGGAGCCCCATGCTCGACGCTCCTCCCCGTCTCGCCGCCGCGCTCGCCGATCGGTATCGCCTGGAACGTGAGCTCGGCGCCGGGGGCATGGCGACGGTCTATCTCGCGCACGACCTGCGCCACGATCGCAAGGTGGCGCTCAAGGTGCTGCGTCCCGAGCTCGCCGCCGTCATCGGCGCCGATCGATTTCTGGCCGAGATCAAGACCACCGCCGCGCTCCAGCACCCGCACATCGTGCCGCTCTTCGATTCCGGGCAGGCGGATGGCTTCCTCTTCTACGTCATGCCGCTCATCGAGGGCGAAAGCTTGCGCGACCGGCTGACGCGCGAGCACGAGCTCCCCGTCGACGAGGCGGTCCGCATTGCGACGGAAGTCGCCTCCGCGCTCGACTACGCACACCGCCACGGCGTGATCCATCGCGACATCAAGCCGGAGAACGTGCTGCTGCACGACGGGCAGGCGCTCGTCGCCGACTTCGGGATCGCGCTCGCAGTGAGCCAAGCCGGCGGCAACCGGATGACCGAAACGGGCCTCTCCCTGGGCACACCGGGCTACATGAGCCCCGAGCAGGCCACCGGCGAGCGCACGCTCAATCCGCGATCCGATGTGTACAGCCTCGGCTGCCTGCTGTACGAGATGCTCGTCGGCGAGCCACCGCACACCGGGCCCACAGTGCAGGCCGTGATCGCGGCTGTCGTGACGAAAGACCCCGAGCGGCTCGCCGCACGGCGCCGCTCCGTCCCGGCGAACGTGGAGGCGGCGGTGCACAAGGCGCTCGCCAAGCTCCCCGCCGATCGCTTCGCCAGCGCCGAAGCCTTCGCGAAGGCGCTCAGCGAGCCACTGACCGCATCGATGGCGGCCGCGACCGGCTTCGCGCCACCGGCGCCGCCGCGAGCGAAGCAGCAGCTGGCGCTCGTGGCCATCGCGCTGCTGCTCCTCGCCGGCCTCGCCGCGTGGGGCTGGCTCCGCCCCCACGCACAGCCCTTCATGAACCGGTACGCGCTCTTTCTGCGCGACAATGAAATGGTGGCCACCGCGTCGCTCGGGGGCCACTTCGCGATCTCCCCCGACGGACACCGCATGGTGTACGTG
>PLLD01000329.1 GCA_003141205.1 Gemmatimonadota bacterium | reverse complement strand
GCTGCACGAACACGTCGAATCCGTCCGTCATGCTCGCGGCCGGCCTGCTCGCGCGCAACGCCGTGGCCGCCGGGTTGTCCACCCAGCCCTGGGTCAAGACCAGCCTCGCGCCCGGCTCGAAGGTCGTCACGGAATATCTGCGGGCCGCGGAGGTGCTGCAGCCGCTCGCCACACTCGGGTTCCACGTCGTCGGTTACGGGTGCACGACCTGCATCGGGAACTCGGGGCCGCTGCCGCAGGCGATCGCCGACGCGATCGAGCAGCACAGGTTGACCGTCGCGGCGGTCCTCTCGGGCAACCGCAACTTCGAGGGACGGATCAACCCGCATACCCGATTCAATTACCTCGCGTCGCCCCCTCTCGTGGTCGCGTATGCCCTCGCGGGCCGCATGGACATCGACTTCGCGACCGAGCCGATCGGGATCGGCACGCGCGGCGCCGTCTTCCTACGCGACCTGTGGCCGTCGCCGCAGGACGTCGAGAGCGAGATCCGGCGGTCGGTCCGGCGCGAGATGTTCGCGCGTGAGTATGCCGACGTCTTTGCGGGGGACGCAGCATGGCAAACGCTGCCGGTCCCGACGGGGGACCGCTATGCGTGGGACCCCACGTCCACCTACGTCAAGAATCCCCCCTATTTCGCCGGCATGACGCGCACGCCCCCCGGCATCGTGCCCCTCGCCGGCGCGCGCGTGCTGGCGATGCTGGGAGATTCGATCACGACCGATCACATCTCTCCCGCCGGCAACATCCCCGCCGCCAGCCCGGCCGGACAATGGTTGCTCGCGCACGGCGTGGCACGCACCGATTTCAACTCGTACGGCGCGCGCCGCGGCCACGACGACGTGATGGTCCGCGGGACCTTCGCCAACATCCGCCTGCGCAACGAGCTGGTCCCCGGCGTCGAGGGCTGGTGGACCGCGACCGCGGCGGGCGGTGACAAGACGACGATCTACGACGCGGCCCTCGGATATCAGCGCGTCGGGACGCCGCTCGTAGTCGTCGCCGGAAAGGAATACGGCTCCGGATCCTCCCGGGACTGGGCGGCGAAGGGGACCCGCCTGCTCGGCGTGCGCGCGGTGATCGCCGAATCGTTCGAGCGCATCCACCGGTCGAATCTCGTGGGGATGGGTGTGCTCCCCCTGGAGTTCGAGGGAGGGGCAACCCGCGCCTCACTCGGGCTCACGGGTTTCGAGACGTACGACATCGAGGGCCTGTCCGGCGACATGCCGCCTCGCGCGCGCCTCACCGTGTGCGTGCGGGGACGCGACGGAACGGAGCGACGCTTCGGCGTTCGGTCGCGCATCGACACGCCGGAAGAGCTGAGCTACTATGCGCACGGCGGAATCCTCCCCTACGTGCTGCGCCAGTTGGCGGATTCGAGCTCGCCGCGCCCGGCGCGATAACCCCTACTGCACCTGTCCATGCATATGCCGATGGGCTTGGCCCTCAACGCCGCATACCTCCACATCATCGTGAACCACATCCCGATCATTCTGAGCGGGGTGGGCACGGCCGCAGCGCTGCTGGCCGTCGTCGTCCAACGACGCGCGGTGTGGCTCTATGCCCTCGCGTCGCTCACGATCGCGGGCGCATCGGCCTATCCGGTGATGCTGACGGGCCACGCGGCGGAGCACGTCATGAAAAAGGTGTGGTACATCGACAAGGACGCGGTCAACGAGCATGAGGATGCGGCGGATCTCGCGATGTGGACCCTTATCGCCGCCGGAGTCGTCAGTGCGATCGTGTGGTGGCGCCTCGCGCGTTCACGCGATGTCTTCGGGAACGGCATTCCGCCCAAGTGGGCGCAGGGTCTCGTGCTGCTGACGGCGCTCGCCGGGACCGGGACGGTCGCGTACGCGGCGTACGAAGGGGGATTGATCGTTCACGGGGCCGCACGCCTGCAAACCCCTCCGCCGGGCGTTACCGCTCCGTCAGCGGAGCCGGACTCGGAGCACGATAGTCACTAGGCGCCGCGCGGCATCTGCTGCGTCAGGCAGTGCAGCGTGCCGAGCCCGAGGACCAGGTCGACGGCGTGGATCCCGACGACCGCGCGACCAGGAAAGACGCCGGCCACGCACGCCAGCGCCACCCGGTCGCTCGGATCGTTGAATGTGGGCACCAACACCACGCCGTTGGCCACGTAGAAGTTCGCGTAGCTCGCCGGTAGGCGCTGGCCATCCGCGAAACGCGGCTCGGGGAATGGGAGGGTGACGATACGAAACGCGCCCGCGTCGCCGCCGGCCAGCTCCAGGCGGCGCCGATTGTCCTCGGACGGCGCGTGATTCGCGTCCGCTGGATCCGGCTCGTAGGCGAGGAGCACGATGTCCGGCGCGGCGAAGCGCGCGACATCGTCGATGTGTCCATGCGTATCATCCCCGACGCACCCTTCGCCCAGCCAGATCGTCGAGCGCACGCCGAGGTATTCGCGAAATAGCGCTTCGTATCCCGCGCGATCGAGCCCGGGGTTTCGCTCCTGCACCGGCGAGAGCAGGCACTCTTCCGTCGCGAGCAGCAAACCCGCGCCGTCGACATCGATGGCTCCTCCCTCCAGGATCGCGGGACCGCGCCCGTCCGGACGTTGCGCCTCGACGAGCGGCAAGCGCGCGAGCCGCGCGATGGTCGGCGCGACCTCGGCATCGAGCGTGTAATTGTCGTACTTGGCCCACGCATTGAAGCGCCAGCGCACGAGCTCGACCCCGCCGTCGCGGATGACGGCGGTCGGCCCGGAATCGCGCAGCCACACGCGGTCGGTGGGAACGATCGAGATGCCGTAGCGCCGTGCGTCCACGCCGTGCGCCGTGAGCGCGCTGACGGCTTCCTCGCGAATCGGCTCGGAGGGGCACAGTATCTCGACGCGCTCGTGCGGCGCGAGCGCCCGCACGATCTCGGCGTACACCCACGGAATGGCGGCGAGCTTTCCGGGCCAATCCGGCTCGTGGTGCGGCCACGCGATCCACGTTGCCGCATGCGGCTCCCATTCCGCCGGCATTCGGCGGTCGCTCATCCCAGATATCGCTCGAGTATGGGCGGGTACGCGTCCACCCGACGGTCGCGCAAAAAGGGCCAGTTGCGCCGCGTGTCCTCGGCCACCGCGGTATCGCACGTAGCCACGACGATCGCGGGATCGACGCCCGCCTCCGCGACGATCCGCCCGAACGGATCGCTCACGAATGAATGCCCGAAGAACTCGATGCCGTCCGTCCCGGGCTCGGCCTCGACGCCAACGCGATTCACGGCCGCGACGTAGACGCCGTTCGCGATCGCGTGCGCGCGCTGCATCGTCCGCCATGCGTCGACCTGTGCGCCCCCGACCGCTACCTTCTCGGCGGGGTGCCATCCGATCGCGGTCGGATAGAACAGGATGTCCGCGCCGAGCAGGCTGGTAATGCGCGCGGCCTCGGGGTACCACTGGTCGTAGCAGATCAGCACGCCGACCGTCGCGTAGCGCGTGGCCCAGACACGAAAGC
>PLLD01000126.1 GCA_003141205.1 Gemmatimonadota bacterium | reverse complement strand
AGCACGCCATCGATCACGTGGCCCGTGATGGTGGCCGTAGTCTGCCGCTCCGTCGGCTCACTCACAGCCTCGCCCGCCGGTCCCAGAGCGATGCGATCTCCTGGAAAGACGACGGCCGTGAGGCCGGTGCCCTCGAGCACCACCTTGAGGGCCTCCCCCACCGTGATCCGGTCTGCATGCACGGAAACCATGAGGCTCACCGGCACATGATCGCGGCTGTAGTTGAGCCGCACCCGTCCCTGCTCGGCAATTATCGCCAAGGCATCGCGCAGGGAGACGCGATCGAGGTGGAGCACGATCGGTCGATCCAACACCGCGAAGGTGACGGGACTTCGCCCTCCCTGCGCCGCAACGGCGGGCACGATGTTGCGGCTCGTGTCCTGCGCTTGTCCCAGCGCGGGGGTGAGTACTAGCAGCCACACCGTCAAGGCGGCTGACCAACTCGATCGCTCGGTCATACGCGGCATGGTCGCGGTCATGGTGAAGTCGTAGGCGTTGACAGGGGCGACGGCCGGATGGCGCGTGCCGTCAGCAACTCAGTGTCGGAGACGTGTACGGGCACCGGCTGGCCGGCGCCCGCGGCCCGGCGCAGGATCACGACCCGACGCCCGGCGCGCTGGTAGCGGGCTCCGATCGAGAACGTGACCGCGGTCAATACGTCATCGGCTCGCTCGTCCGCATTGAACGCACCGCTCAAGCGCTTGGACAGTAGAGTCGAATCGCGGACGACGATGTCCACATCGTAAATCCGTGCGAGGTCCTGCACGGCATCCCGGAGTGGGGTGTCTACGAACACCAGGCCCCCTTGGACCCATGCGGTCGCCGCGGCAACGTTGGCCCCATGCCTAACAACCACCCCGGTGTCGGTGACCGTGGCAATGTCCCCGGCTTGTACGGGCCGGTTGTGATCGGCCGCTTTCGCCGCTGCGACACCAACCTCCCCCTGCACCACGGCAACCCGCACCGCAGGATCACCGACATACGCGCGCACATCAAACGCCGTCCCAATGTCCGTCGCGACGGCGTTGCGCGCATGTACGGTGAAGGGGCGTGCCGGATCGTGGACGACCGTGAAATAGGCTTCGCCATCCAGCTCGACCGTCCGTGTGCGACGCCCAAAGTCGGCGGGCACCAGTAGGCGCGTTGCGGGGCCGAGCGTGAGCTGCGTCCCGTCGCGCAACGTGACCGTCGCGCGGCCACCAGCCGGCGTCGCGAACTGGCGCACTTGCTGCGCCAGCGAAATGCGGGGTGCGATGCGCCACACTCCAGCGCTTCCAGCGACCGCAATCACAATTGTCGCCGCGATCGCCGTCAGGCGCCAGGCGCTGTATGACAGAGATCGCGTTGCGGCCGGTCGCGACCGGCCCAGTGGCGTGCGGCTCCCCACGCGCGGCGCAACGGCCGCCCAGGCGGTGCGGGTGTCGAAGTCATGCAGCAACTCTCCAGCGCGCTCATGAAGTTGCCGCAAAGCGTCGACTTCGACCTGCCGCTCCGGCGCGCTGGCGACCCACGCTGCGATACGGGCGCGTTCGGACGGGGTGCAATCGCCGGCGACGTAGCGGCGGAGCAGGAACAGATCGACAGGGATATCTATGTTGGGTGCCATACAGAACAAGGGCACCGGGCGGCATGCAAAACCCGACTTCGGCGCTAGGGACTACCGGATGGGGGTAAGCGCCTCGCGGAGCGAATCGAGCGCTTTGGCAAGCGCGGCTTCGACCCCCTTAACTGAGATCCCCATGATCGTGGCCGTCTCGGCGTTGGTTAGACCATGTTGCCACGCCAGCACGAACGCCATGCGCCGCCGTTCCGGGAGTTGCGCGAGCGCCACTTGCAGCGCCCCGGTCACTTCGCTGCGTCGCAGCACCCTTTCCGCTGATGGCGGCCCTTGGCCCACGCCCGCCAGGGGAAGATCGTGCTCGGCCCCCGCGGCCCATCGACGCGCAGCGCGGTGACTCCGCAGGTAGTTAAGCGCTCGGTTCCGAACCGCGACGTACAGATAGGACCGCAGCGCGCCGCGCACGTCGATCCGAGCGCGCTCCTCCCAAAGCCAGAGGAGGACCTCCTGCACCAGGTCCTCCGCGGCGTCCGGCGACTCGACGTACGGCAGCGCGAAGTTACACAGGAGACCGTAGTACGCTTCGAACAGCTGCTCGAACGCTGCCGTGTCACCAGCCCGGATGCGCTCTACGAGAGCCGCATCGGCGGTCGCGACAGACAGCGACGTGGCACGTCGCGCGCTCGGCTCAGGCGCCACGGCCTGCATCCGACCCTTACGCATCGGCGATAGGTATAGAAGGCTGATCCGAATTCCGCAACCGAGCGGCACCAACGCCGCGTGCCGAAAGGAACGGGCGGGACCCGGGAGACGTGCACTCACTAAAGAACGACCAATTCCTCCCGCCAGCGAATGTGTTGGCCGACGGGTACCTGAGGCGTCGCACCGAACGTCGGCTCTAGTTACAATGCTTCATTGGCTTGTGTGATCGGCGGAGTCACCGAGATCGTCGCGCGGTTACGCGCGTGTGGATGGTCGGGGCTCGGCGCAGACTAGGCGGGGCCGGTTCGCCGCCGCCGTACTTGGTGTCGATGCGTTGTCAGGTAGTGGGGCAATTTGAATTCCGCGCGAACCATCAGCGCCGAACGACAATGAGGGACTGCACGGCTTCGACCACTACGAGAGCGGCCCAGGATGGCCGGGGTCAATCCCACATGTCATCCCGCATTCCCGCGCGTAGGGCCCGCAGAGCGCGCGCGACGATCTTTTCNNCAGCGACACGGCGAGCGCCGCTGCCACCTCGGGAAAGGTCAGTCCGTGCTCGTAGCGGAGCCGGACCGCCGACTGCTGGCGCTCGGTCAGCCCGGCGAATGCCTGCCGCAGCGCCGCAGCCAGCGCGATGCGCTCCTCCTCCTCTTCGAGCACAGCGGCGGGACTCGGGATGGTGTAGAGCTCTGAGTCGTGCGCGGCCGCTTGTTGCGTCGCTTCTTGGTAGTACCGCGCGCGGATGCGATCCCGCTGCAGCAGGTTGAGGGCCCGGTTCCGGACGGCCGTGAA